>NZ_JBSHNS010000310.1:0-9694 GCF_053601635.1 Pontimicrobium sp. MEBiC01747 | reverse complement strand
ATTTTAATTGCCCCCCTAATTCACCAACAATGCAATATTTTAAAGCACAAGGCTTTAAGTTTGTAGAAAAAGGACACGACAATTTAAGCTTTCAAGGTGAAAATAAAGTAGAGATAGATCATCTTATTTATAGAAATTCGGCCAGTGTGACTTTAAAAAAAACAAACGTAGAGCTAAGGAAAGCACCTATTGTTTCAGATCATCGTCCACTAATAGTAGAACTAGAAGTCTTTTTTTAATTATTACATATAAAAGAGCGTGTAAACTATAGCTAAACATGTATTAATCTAACTAATAAAAATGATTGAACTCAAAAAAACGACACAAGAAGATTTAGAAACTTTATTTGTTTTTCAAACCAATAGTGAAGCTATATGGCTGGCAGCTTTTACAGCAGAAGATCCTTGCAACAAGGACACTTACATGGAAAAATGGAGCAAAATTGTAGAGAACCCAAACATAAAAATGGAAACTTTATGGGTAAAAGATACAATTGTAGGTAGTGTAATACATTTTGATATTATGGGTGAAACCAATATATCGTATTGGATAGATAAAAAGCATTGGGGAAAAGGCTATGCAACAATAGGTTTAAAGCAATTTATTACATTAACTAACAAAAGACCTCTTTTTGCAAGAGTAGCTTTTGATAATTATGCTTCACAAAAAGTTCTTGAAAAATCTGGTTTCAAATCTATTGGAAAAGAAAAAGGATTTGCAAATGCAAGAAAAAAAGAAATAGAAGAGTTTGTTTATAGACTTGAAAACTAAAATACATTATAATTTAGACCATTAAAAAACATCTCATCCTAAATAAAATACAACTCAGAAACTATTATTTATAGTTATACAGGTAATGTAAGACCTTTACAGTGTACAATAACAACTACACTAACTTATAAAACAAAAATATGTCTTACAAAACTTTAATGTTTATCCATCTTTATACTGTATTACCAGCATTTATATTAGGAACTATAAGTTTTTTGTTGAAAAAAGGAACACCTACACATAAAGCTATTGGTAAGCTATACATGATTCTTATGCTATTTACCGCTACAGTTTCTCTATTTATACCAGCAGTAGTAGGACCAACGCTTTTTAATCACTTTGGATGGGTACACACATTTAGCATACTAACACTATATACAATACCTACAGCATACATAGCTATAAAAAAAGGGAATAAAATTGTACATAAACGTAAAATGATTATACTATATATTGGGGCATTGGTTATTGCAGGAGCTTTTACCTTAATGCCTGGTCGCTATTTACACAATGTTATTTTTGGTTAACATTTTTAAGAAAATTATAACAGAACAATTAACAAAACCTTTAATCTATTACACCTTAGCAGCTTTATCTTTGTAATAAAAAGATTATGTTTGGATTATTTAAAAAGAAAAGTAGATTAGATAAACTACAAGATGAATACAAAAAGTTATTACTAGAAGCACATAAACTGTCTAAAACTAACAGACAAGAAAGCGATAAGAGACAAGTTGAAGCTAGAACATTGCTAGATCAAATTGAAGTACTACAAAAAAGCGCTTAAACAATATTTATTTTTCATCGGTATATTATTCTAGATAATAGTAACTTCGCAGATTCATAATTTAGGATACTAATATTACTATGAATTGTTTATTAACTGGTGGAACTGGAATTGTTGGAAGTCATATTATTTTTGAATGGCTACACAAAGCCATTATAGAAAAAACAGTAAATCATTTATTTGTTGTTATTAGAGATAGTGAAGCATCTGCTCAACAACGCTTACAAAATATACTACAACATAAAACACGCCCTGCTTTTTTAAATGATTTTTCTTTAGAAGATTGCTTAAAGAAAATTACAGTTATTCCCTATGATTTATCGACTATAACAAAAGAAACTTTACAAAATTATAGTTTTGATACAGTAATACATTGTGCAGGTTCTACAAGCCTATTACACACCAAAGATTCTAAACAAAAAGTACACGCTCAAAATTATCTAGTAACAAAACAACTGTTAGAACATATACCCCAATATGTTAAACGTTTTATATACATAAGTACTGCCTATTCTTTTGGAATACAGAATAAGAAAGTTAATGATACTATAGAACAATATGAAGTAACCGATTTTAGAAATCCTTACGAGCAATCTAAATACGAAAGTGAACGCTATGTAAAAGAGATTTGTAATGCAAAAAACATTCAATCTCAAATACTAAGACCAAGTATTATTTGTGGACGATTAATAGATATGCCGTTCTACGAAACTCCAAAATATGATGTATTTTATTCTTGGGCTATATTTTTAGATAAATATGCTAAAAAGTCTATGGATAATTTTAGAATTTGGATAGACAAAAAAAGTGGTTTAAATATTGTCCCTGTAGATTTCGTTTCAAAAGCAGTGCTTTATGCTTTTTTAAACCCTGAAATCAAAGAACTAAACATTGTAAACCCTAAACAGATTTTACATAAGGATTATGTTGGTGATGTGTTAGAGTCTTTTAATATAAATAGTTATGAATATATTGAAGAAAGGCCGGAAGACCTAAACCTCTTCGAGCAGCTATATTATAAAAGTATAGGTGGGCTTTTTGAAAAATATGTATCTATTCCCGACTTACAATTTCAGCCTGACCTTATTTTAAAATTAATAGAACAGTTACAACTAGATAAAAATTTAGGAGTTCACGAAAATTTCATGAACCTAATTAATTTCTCAGTAGAGAAAAAGTTTATAAAAAGTTACTAAGCTAAACTAATCCCTTTAATAAATTTAATAGTCTCTTTATTAAACAATTCTGGTTGTTCCACATTAACAACGTGTCCACAGTTTTTAACGACGTATAAAGACGACTTAATATGTTTTGCAACTACATTTTTAATGGAAGGTAAAAATAAATGATCTTCTTCTCCCATAACATATAATGTTGGGATTTTAATGTCTTTTGCTCTAAAAAAACGTAATAATGGATTTATTTCTGAAGTTAGTTTAAACCAACGTACAAACTCTTTTTGGTACAGTTTTTTAGCTTCGTTTACAAAAAGCAATCGCGAATTTTTATGATTTTTTCTTGGCATTATTATAAAAGCAAAAAACTTATACAATAACATGTATGGCACAACAGATTTAAAAATAACGCCCAACTTCATCAATACTTGAGACCTAAAGTTAAGTTTCATTATAGCACCACCCATAATCATACTCTCTACACGTTCTGGATGCCTTTCTGCCAAGTTTCTAATTAAAATAGTCCCTAAAGAAATCCCTACAAAGTGAGATTTTTCAATTTTTAAATGGTCTATAACTTCTACAATATCGTTAGTAATAGAATCAAAAGTATATTTAGAATTAAAAGCATCCTTTAAAGCAGGTTTACTGTTTCCATGCCCTCTTAAATCTAAAACTAACACATTAAACTCAGCTCCAAAACTTCTTATTTGTTTAAACCAAATGGACGAACTCCCTCCTGCTCCGTGTACAAAGGTTACCCATTGTTTAGAAGTTTTATGCAAATAAATATGATGATTTAACAAAGTCTAGATTATTTTTAAGGAGCTAAAATACAATAATTAGAGATTATACAAACGATTTTAATGCTTCTATAACATAATCTACTTCTTCCTTTGTATTATACTTACTAAAAGAAAACCTAAGTGATGGCTTTTCTAGTTGCTCTTCAGATAATATTTGCGATAATACATGAGATCCTTTAGAGCTTCCACTTTGGCAAGCACTACCTTTAGAGCATGCTATACCTTTTAAATCTAAATTAAAAAGTAATAACATTGCTTTGTCTCCTGCAATTGGTAAACAAACATTTAAAACGGTATAAGTACTTTCATTTAAGCTTCCGCTTGCACCATTAAAATGAACATCTGAGAATGCTTTAGTCAATTCATTAATAAAATAAGACTTAATCTCTTTTATGTAGTTGCGTTCCTCTTCTAGGTTTTTATACGATAGTTTTAATGCGGTCTCTAAACCAGCAATATTATGAACAGCTTCTGTACCAGCACGTATGCCTCGTTCTTGTTCTCCTCCAAAAATTAAAGGTTTTAAGCCAGATTGCTTTCTTATAAAAGCAAAACCAACACCTTTTGGCCCATGAAATTTATGGGCACTAACTGCCATAAAATCAATGGGGATTTCTTGTAGATCTAATGCATAATGTCCAACAGACTGCACAGTATCGCTATGAAATAAAGCGTTATTAGCTTTACACAACGCTCCTACTCGTTTAATATCTAAAATATTACCTATTTCGTTATTAACATGCATTAAACTTACCAATGTTTTTTCTGGTGAATTAAGTAATTGTTCTAAATGTACATAATCTACATGGCCATTAGTATCTAATTTTACATACTCTACTGCAACATCGTATTCTAATTGCAACTGGTCTATTGTATGCAATACGCCATGGTGCTCAATTTTTGACGTAATTATTTTTTTAACATTTAAATCTCTTACAGCACTTCGTAACGCTAAATTATCGGCCTCGGTTCCCCCAGATGTAAAAATAATTTCAGATGCAGAAACATTTAAATATTTAGCAACGGTTTTTCTTGCATTCTCTATAAGAGATTTAGAAGAACGCCCGAAACTATGCGTAGATGAAGCATTTCCATAGTTCTCCTGCATAACTTTTGTCATTCTTAAAATAACTTCTTCTCTTAATTGTGTAGTAGCAGCGCTATCGAAATATACCGTTTTCATCAACTTCTCTGTTTATTATTTTCTTACACTAAACAAGTTCAATTTTTGTTAAAAAAAGACCTGTTTTATAGTGCTTTTAATAAGACAAAAATAACTCAAATAAAATTAATTAAGATATGCTACGTTATAATTTGACAATTCTATTATTTTTGTTGAATAATACACTTTTTTATGCGTAAAATATATTCGGTTTTTGTTATTTGTTTTCTTTTATTTTCATGCGATGATGGAGATATCATTACCGCAGAATTAGAATTTGGAAATACTTTTGAAGCTTGTGGAGAGTTAATTGTTTACAAAACAAAAACACAGCCTAACGAATCGCTTTCTTTACAAATAGATGTAACAGAGGGTACTACAATAGATAGCCTTTTAAAAACTATACCAAGTACTACAAACCCTTTATTTGTAGATTTAGTAAACCCAATGATTAGTTTTCCAACTGGTAATCAATTTAACTACAGAACTTACAATAATGATCCCACAACTGTAGACATTTTTTGTAATGATGTACCACCATCTAATATTACTATAACCCAAGATTATAGTTCTACAGAAGTTTCTGCTGTATTTACAATTTCTTTAGAAGAAGATGATAATGATGGTATTCCTGCAGAATTTGAAGACATAAACGGGAATGGTAATTTAGACGATGATGACACAGATGGAGATGGCCTACCAAACTATTTAGATGATGATGATGATGGAGATAATGTTAGAACTATTTCTGAAAGTCCAAATTATTCTACTGTAGACGGTTTAGCTAATGCACTAAATACAGATGCAGCTACTGGAGACACCATACCAGATTATTTAGACCCTGACGACGATGGAGATGGTGTATTAACCAGAGATGAAGAAAATGATAGTCAAGATCAAGATCCAACAAATGATATTACCGATAATAGTGTAGGTTCAGACTATTTAAATGACCAAGTTAGCACTAGTGTTCCAGCAACAGCTTACAGAGAACATACAATAGGGCAAACTTTTGAAGTTAGATTATTATTAATGGGAATAAATATAGCTATACTATCGCAAGATGAATTAGATTTTGGAATATTACAGGGTAGTGCTACAACATCTTCTAGACAGGTAACACCTACGTTCTAATAATCGGATTTTGCATTTTGGTAGATGTACACTTCGGTAGCACCTAATCCATACTTTTTATAATCGGCATCATAAAATTTCACATTATTGTAGCGACCAAAAAGATATTCTAACTCTAGTTTTAGAGTCCCTTCCCCTACACCGTGAATAAAAACAATTTTCTGGATTTTCTTTTTCATTGCAAACTCCAGTTTATGTTTTGCTGTATCTAACTGTAAAATCTTTTTATCATGACTAGAGAGACCTTTATCAGATTTTATTAATTGATGGATATGTAAATCAACCTCCATAGTAGGCTGGTAACGTTCTTTACCTCTCTTTTTTACGGTAGTTTTACGTTTTAGGCTCTCTTTTTCGGAAAGGGCTTGACTTATGCTTTTATTTGAAAAAATATCATTTTTGAATGAGTGTTTTTCTTCTTTTACAATATCCGATATATCAAATTGAAGCTCAAAACCATCCGAATCTTCAATAGTTACTGTTGTGCTGAATATATTGGTAATAATCCCTGATATATCCTCATCTAAAACAAATACAGTATCTCCTACTTTAAATGCCATAACTACTCCTCTTCTTCTTTTATAAAGTTAGGGTCTTCTTTTTCTGCTTTACTAGGGATGGTGCTAGATATTCTGTAAATACCTAACATTAATAATATAATGCCTCCCATTAATATAAGTACATTCTGCTCCTCTCGCCCATTTGCGTATAGTGCAACAATTCCACCAATAATAATTAATAAGTAATTTAAAATTTTAATGATTTCTACCGTTTTTAAATGAGTAATACTATCACAAATTTAACTATAAAAAATGAGTTTTTATTGCTTACTGTTCATTATGCGCTATTCCCACAGAAAGTGCTACAAACATTAAACTTCTGATTTTCAAATACCACTTGCATGAAAGTACTTTATATATACTTTTGTATATACTTTTTTTTTATTATGTTTGTAAATACCAAATCATGCTATAATTATGAAAAATATTTACATTAAATCCCTACTATTTTTTTTCATTTTAAGCGCTAGTTATGCGCAATTAAGTGTAAGAAATAATGCTTATGTTTTTGTTACTGATGAAGTTATCTTTGTTGAAGATGACGTAAACTTAGGAGAAACAGACGCTACAATTTACTTAAGAAACGATGCTCAACTTATTCAAGGTTCTGGTACTACTGGAAACTCTGGAGTTGGCGAATTAAGCGTTTACCAAACTGGAACTGTACATAACTACGCATACAATTATTGGGCATCTCCTGTTGGAAATGTACTTTCTAATAATAACTCAAATAGAAGTTTTATTCCTAGTTTAAATATACATGATGTAACAGGTTTAACCACTAGTAATGCTGTTACTTTAACGGGTGATTATGATGGTACAGCTAGTCCTTTACAAATTGCTCAATATTGGTTATGGAAATATAGTCCAGGAACAACTTATAGTGACTGGGATTATGTGGGAGCTTCAAATAATGTTTCGGCTGGATTTGGATTTACAATGAAAGGATCTACTGGGTCTACTTCTCAATTGTACGATTACAGAGGGAAGCCAAATACAGGGACAATACTTACTTCTGTTTTAAATGGGCAATTTACCTTAGTAGGTAATCCATATCCTTCTGCAATAGATGCAGTAGATTATATTCACGACGTTTCAAACACACTTGCAATTACTGGTACTCTGTTTTTCTGGGAGCACGATTTATCTGTAATGTCTCATAATTTAACAGCTTATGTTGGAGGTTATGCAACATATACTATTAGTTCGGACGGGATGGTAGAATCTTTTGTTCCTGCGGTTTTTAACACTGTAAATATAGATGGAACTTTAAATACAGGAGGTTCAACTTCTACAAGTGGGAAAGCAGTGCACAGATATATACCAGTAGCCCAAGGATTCATGATTGAAGGGACTATTAATGGTTCAGCAGTTATTAGAAACAGTCACAGAGAATATTACAAACAATCTGATAGTGACAGTGAATTCTTTAAAACAACATCTGCTTCAGCTACTGAAGATAATGATTCTGTAAGTGCAATTAATGAATTAGAATACAACGAAGATGGTTTTCAAATTTTAGGACCAGAATATAAGCGTTTTAGATTAAATGTAGATTTTAATCAACAACATACTAGACAATTATTACATAACTTTCATAGCTCTGCAACAGATGGTTTTGATTATGGATTAGAGTCAAATAACTCAAATCCAAATCCAGCTGATGCCTATTTCATGTTAGAAGATACTGCATATATAGTACAAGCTCATGATTTTGATATCGATTTAAAAATACCTTTAGCTATTGTTATAGATGAAGATATGCCTATAACGGTAAGAATATTTGATGTTCAAAATTTTGATGAACAACCAATTTACTTACATGATATAGAAGAAGATATATACTACGATTTAAATGAAATTAATTTTGATACAAATTTAGAAGCTGGAGAATATAAAGATAGATTTGAGATTACATTTAAAAATGCAAATGAACAATTAAGTGTTACTGAGTTTGAAACTAGCGATTTCTCTATTTTCCAAAATAATACTGTCTCTCAATTAACAATAAAAAACCCAGAAGCTTTATCTATTAAATCTGTAGTATTATATGATGTTGCTGGAAAACGTGTTATGCAAAACACAAACTTAAGTAATAATACCTTATATGAATTTCCTACTAGAAATTTAAGCGATGGTGTTTATGTTGTTAACGTAACATTAGACAATGAAGAAGCTATAAATAAAAAAATAATAGTGACTAATAAGTAAACAGAAACTATTACTAAATAATAATACACTAAAAAGTTGATAGCCTAAAAAACTATCAACTTTTTTATTACGTCTATTTTTATACATTTGTTATAAACTAATAATATGCCATTACAGGAACAATACATGTTGCCTTGCCTAAATAAAAAACTTTTTGGTTTTGAATGTATGGGTTGTGGATTACAACGGTCTTTAAGTTTTTTAATACATGGAGAATTCATCGCAGCCTTTAAAATGTATCCTGCAATATTTACATTAATCCCCCTTGCATTAGCTATATGTATTTCCTTTTTTTATAAAAAGAAATACATCTATAAAATTATTAATATACTAGCAATAGCTTCTGTTTTAATAATTATTGTTAGTTTTATAATCAAGAAAATCAACTAAATTATATATGGAAAAACAAAAATTAAAAAATGCAACTATTAGTATTGTATTAGGTATAGTCTCATTTGTAGGATGTTGCTGTACTAGTGGATTTGGAGGTCTTGTTTTATCTGGCATAGCATTATTTTTAGCAAAAAAAGATGAAAAGACTTATCAGGAAAATCCCGAGGCATACGACAACTATGGACAAGTAAAAACTGCAAAAATTATAGCTATTATTGGCTTAATATTAAGTGTTTTAACCATTATTTTATACATCTATTTAAAATCAACTGGAAAGATGGAAGAATTGCAAGAAATGCTTGAAGAAATGAAAGAGGCTCAACAAAGATAATACTAATCACAACAACTAAAAATCAATAAAATATTTTAAATTATGGAAAACATCAAACCACAAAGACCAAATAGTTATTTAGCTTTAGCAATAATTAGTACTATTTTATGTTGTTTACCAACAGGTATAGTAAGTATAGTATACGCAACCAAAGTAAATAGTGCATACGAAGATGGAAACTATGAACTAGCAGAAAAGTCTTCTAAAAATGCAAAAACATGGGGAATAGCCTCTATTGTTTTAGGAGCAGTAGGAATTATTCTTTATTTTGTTTTTATAGGTTTTGCAGTAATTGCTAATGGCGGATACTAATTTTTTTATAAAGAACAAGATTATATTTATTATAATTACAGTGGTATTATTG
>NZ_JBSHNS010000309.1:0-621 GCF_053601635.1 Pontimicrobium sp. MEBiC01747 | reverse complement strand
GCCTAGACCTTTTGCAGATAAAACCTCTACAATTTTTGTGTTAGAATTATCAAAGCCACCTGTATAAATAAAATATTTATTAATTTGCATAAAATAGGCAAACTCTTCTATTTTATGTTTTACATCTAATAGTTCATGTTTTTCTATGCTTCCCTTTTCTAATGCATATGAAAGAATCCAGCTAAATACTTTTTCTTGTAAATCGTAAATTGATTTTATTGTAGAGAGTTCTTCTTTAATATCTTCCTGTTTACTTGTCAAAAATATTAATGTAATGTATGAAAGCATTAAAGGAATATTTGCATAATCCTTCAAGACTCTATTACTATCGATTAAATTAAGAAGCATTTCTTTTTCTTCTTCACTTTTCAAAATTTTATCCAAGTATAATTCTACACAAATAGTATTGAATCCATCTATTTGTATAGCTATATCATAATTTAAACTGTGGTTTATTAAACCATACGGGCGCGATAAAACAATATAATTTAGTGACTTTATTAATGATGAAATTTTACTTCTATTTTTATTAGTTAACTCATCAAAACCATCCAATATTAATTGATACGTTTCTATATCTTTTAATGTAATGACTTTAAAAGGTGTTGTACTGAAATAGGT
>NZ_JBSHNS010000308.1:0-16147 GCF_053601635.1 Pontimicrobium sp. MEBiC01747 | reverse complement strand
TTTATAGGTAATATTTATATTTTTTTATTAAAAACAAAAAAACCGAAGTTTATAACTTCGGTTTTTAATAATAGTGTCTATTTTTTTATGCTTCTACTGGCGCCTCTTTAGCTGCTAAGTAACGTTCTGCATCTAACGCGGCCATACACCCCGTTCCAGCTGCTGTTATTGCTTGGCGGTATACATGGTCTGCTGCATCTCCACTTACAAAAACACCTTCTACATTTGTTTTAGATGTTCCTGGAACATTAATAATGTATCCTGTTTCGTCTAAATCTAAAAATCCTTTAAAAATATCTGTGTTTGGTTTATGTCCTATAGCTACAAACATTCCTGTTGCAGGAATGTCGTGTACTTCTTGCGTTTGGTTATTTTTAACTCTAACACCAGTAACAACTTGTCCGTCTCCTAAAACTTCTTCTGTTTCTGTATTAAAAAGTATTTCTATATTCTCAGTATTCTTTACTCTACTAGCCATTATTTTCGATGCTCTAAACTCGTCGCGTCTTACTAACATTGTTACTTTAGTACATAATTTAGATAAATAATGAGCTTCTTCGCAAGCACTATCTCCAGCACCAACAATAACAACTTCTTGATTTCTATAGAAGAACCCATCACAAACTGCACATGCCGATACACCTCCTCCAAGTTTTAAATATTTTTGTTCAGACTCTAAACCTAAATATTTTGCAGAAGCTCCAGTAGATATAATTACAGTATCGCAATGAATTTCTTTAGTATCATTAACCCATACCTTATGCACATCTCCCGAAAAATCTACTTTAGTTATCCATCCATCACGCACATCTGTTTCAAAACGTTCCGCTTGCGCTTGTAGTTCCATCATCATTTCTGGGCCAGTAATTCCTTTAGGATATCCAGGGAAATTCTCAACATCGTTAGTGGTTGTTAATTGCCCTCCTGGTTGTGTTCCTTGGTATAATACTGGACTCATATTTGCTCTTGCAGCATATATTGCAGCTGTATATCCAGCTGGTCCAGAACCTATTATTAAGCATTTTACTTTTTCTATTGTATCAGACATGTTTAATTCTTTTTGTATTAAGCAAAAGTAGAATTTTTATAAGAAAACTTACAAGTAAACTATTAAAAGTTATTATTTGCAGATAATTTATTTTTATACAACATATTTAGTCCTAATTTATTTAAACTTAAAAAGAGTAAGCGACACCTCTACTCTATCTTTTTAAATAAACAACAATAGCGCATATGGATTTTTCTTTAAATTAATATGCTTAATTTTATGCTAAATATAGTACTATGAAAAAACTAATCCCATTTATAATCTTGTGTTTATTTGTCTTAACTGGAAATGCACAAGGGAATCATGAAGATGAGCGCTATGTTCCTGAAACGGATACTTTAGTATTACAAAAATTAGAAGAATGGCAAGGTAAAAAATTTGGATTATTAATGCATTGGGGAGCATACAGCCAATGGGGTATTGTTGAGTCATGGTCGCTTTCTCCTGAAGAATATGAATGGTGCGAACGAAAAAAAGGTAGTAATCCTCAAAATTATTTTTTATACAAACAAGAGTACGAAGCATTAAAAAATACTTTTAACCCCATTCTCTTTAATCCAGATAAATGGGCTAAAGCTGCAAGAAAAGCAGGAATGAAATATGTTGTTTTTACTACAAAACATCATGATGGGTTTTCTATGTTCGATTCAAAATATACTAATTATAAAATAACAGATTCTGCAACACCTTTTTCTAAGCATCCTAAAGCCAATATTACCAAAGAAATATTTAATTCCTTTAGAAAAGAAGGGTTGTGGACAGGGGCATATTTCTCTAAACCAGACTGGCATTCTGAGCATTACTGGGATCCTTACTATCCTCCAAAAGATAGAAATGTAAATTACTCTCCAGAAGAGCACCCAGAGAAATGGGCAAAATTTGTAGCATTTACGCATAATCAAATAATGGAATTAATGACCGATTATGGCAAAGTAGATATTTTATGGCTAGATGGTGGTTGGGTAGCCAAAACACCTAAAAAAGAAGTAAGCAGTTGGTATGAAAAAACTATTAAAAATAGTGATGCTGGGTATTTAAAACATCGTATTGTAAACCAAGACATACGCATGGATGAATTGGTAGAAAAAGCTAGAAAAAAACAACCAGGTCTTATTGTTGTTGACAGAGCTGTTTATGGTAAAAATCAAAATTACCTAACTCCAGAAAATAGAATTCCAGATAAAACATTGCCTTATCCTTGGGAGTCTTGCATTATATCTGGTGGTGGATGGTCGTACACGCCAAATGCAAAATACATGAGTGGTAGGAAAGGAATTCAAACTCTAGTAGATATTGTAGCCAAAGGTGGTAATTTATTATTAAATATTGCTCCTGGTCCAGATGGAACATGGCAACAAGGGGCTTATAAGCTTTTAAAAGAATTTGAGGACTGGATGGCTATTAATAATACTGCTATATATAATACCCAACCAATAGCGCCTTTTAAGGAAAAAAATATATGCATGACTCAAAACAAAGAAGGGCATGTTTTTTTATTTTACTTAGCAAAAGAGGGAGAAAACATAATGCCACAAGAAATTACCATTACATCTATTACGCCAAAAATAGGAGCTAAAGTGCAATTACTAGGCTCTAAAAAACACCTAAAATGGAAAAAAAACGAAAAGGGTTTTACGCTCTACATCCCCGAAAATCTAAGAAAAAATCCGCCTTCTAATTATGTCTGGACTTTTAAAATTTCATCAATATAAAAACCAACAGTTATGAAATACCAAAAACAATTATTATGTTTAACTTTATTCTTCTTTAGTTTAAGCCTTTCATCACAAAACAAAGAGTTACCTAAAGACACTAGGTTAGCATGGTTTAAAGATGCTAAATTGGGGGTTTTTATTCATTGGGGAATTTACGCTGTAAATGGTATAGATGAATCTTGGTCTTTTTACAACAATTATATTCCGTATACTGAATACATGAAACAGGTAAATGGTTTTACGGCCAAGAATTACAATCCAGAATATTGGGCAAAACTTATTAAAGAAAGTGGCGCTAAATATTCTGTAATTACAACAAAACATCATGATGGTGTTGCGCTATGGAACACTAAACAAAGTGATTTAAATGTTGTTAAAAAAACAAAGGCAAGAAAAGATTTAATTACGCCTTTTGTTGAAGCAATTAGAAAAGAACACCTAAAGGTTGGTTTATATTATTCTCTACTAGATTGGTCTCACCCAGATTATCCTAATTTTACTAGAAATAAAAAACGCTATGAAACAGACGATAAACGCTGGGAAAAATTTACAAAATTCAACTTTGGCCAATTAAAAGAATTAACAAAGTTTAATCCAGATTTGTATTGGTTTGATGGAGATTGGGAGCAATCTGCAGCAAAATGGAAGGCTAAAGAAATTCGTGAATTATTATTAGATAAAACGCCTACAACTATTATAAATTCTAGATTACAGGGTTATGGTGATTATGCTACTCCAGAGCAAGGTGTACCCATTGCTAAACCTAAAAACAATTATTGGGAGTTATGTATAACTATGAACGATTCTTGGGGCTATCAACCTCATGATAAAAAGTATAAGTCTGTAAATGAAATTATCCGAATCTTTGTAGACTGTATAAGTATGGGAGGAAATTTGCTTCTAGATATTGCTCCACAAGCAGATGGAACAATCCCTAAAGAACAAGTAAACATTTTAAAAGGTTTAGGCCGTTGGACTAACAAACATAAGGAAGCTATATATAAAACTAGAGCAGGAATTCCTCATGGTCATTTTAATGGGTATACAGCATTATCAAAAGATAAGAACATTATTTATTTGTATGTAGACAACAAGCCTAATGGTTCTTTATTAATAAAAGGGCTTAAAAATAAAGTTAATAGAATTTGGGTTGTTGGGAATGGCACAAAACTATCGCATAGAGTGGTAGGTAAACAGTATTGGAGTAAAGTCCCTGGTTTATTATATATAGATTTACCTGAAGAAGTTCAAGATAAAGACGTTACCGTAATAGCATTATTATTAGATGGAGAAGTTGATTTATATAGAGAAGAAGGACAAAAAATAGAGAGTAATTAATTATAATATGTTTAAATAAATATTTACCTGCTTCTATAAAACAATTAAAATAAGCCCTATATATTTATTATAATATATGGGCTTTTTTTAATTAACCAATGGTTTTAAGTTTATATAATTATAACTTATGTCTCCAATATGTTGAAAAGAGGTATCTTTTTTGTGAAGTTGCCCCCAACCAAAATTATGCTCTAATTCTTCATCTTTGTATTGTTCTAAAATATTTTCGGAAAACAATATATACTCATCAAAAGGGATTTTATTTTTTAGAAGGCGATGAGCTATTATAACATCTTCTCCCATAAGTTTTATATTTTTTCCTATTTGAACCGCACTAATTTGCTTTCCAAAATGTAATACTATTTTTAACCCTAGTACTTCTGGAATATCAATTCCTTTTGATCTGTATTTATATATTTTATCCAGCAAATCTAATTGCTTATAAAATTCGGTATAAAATAACCTACATTGCTCTATTAGCTCTTTAAATGTTGGTAAATTACCTGTTTTATAAAATAAAATAGCGTCTCCTTCTATTTCAGAAACTTTTAGCCCTATTTTATTGGCATAAATAACTTTATTTAAAAGTGCTGGTATAACTTGAGAGCTTAGCTCTATATCTGCAGAGCTCATAAACTCAGTAAAGCCACTAATATCTGGAATACAAATTAGTGTTGGTGTGGGTGTTTGTTCCATACTTTTAAATAATTGTGTTAATTATCGTTTTAACGAGAAACAAATGCTTCCCATTCTTTAAACCTTTCTTCGCTCATAACACGCTCCATTTTCACTTGCCCTCCTTTTTTCTTTTGAAGACCATTCCAGTCTGAAAAAGCTTTAGGAGATACAGTAGTCACTTTAACGCCTTTTAAAGCTTTACTTCTAGCAATTTTATAATTTTTATTTGCCTTCTGCAAAGTTTCATCAAGTTTTTTAGCAAGTTTTTTATCTTCTAGACTCGTTTCGGTTCCTAGATACCAATGGTGGTAAAAATCGTCTTCTATTCTAACAGCCGATAGGGTAAACTCTGGAATTTCAATATTAAATTGATTTTCCATTTCTAACAAAGCTTCATTCATTTTATTTACAGAAAGTTGCGAACCTACTACATTAAGAAAAAACTTAGTTCGTCCTGTAATTTTAATTTCTGCTCGTTCTATATCTGTAAATTCTATGGTATCGCCTATAACATATCGCCATGCTCCAGCAACTGTACTAATTAATAATACGTAGTCTTGATTTAGTTTTACTTCTGTTAACCCTACTGCTGGCGCATTCTGCTTTAAAGAGCCATCTTCGTTAATATATTCTGGTTGAAATGGAACAAACTCAAAATATATACCGCTGTCTGTAACTAAACGCATGGCATCGGTTTCTGGTCGCTCTTGAAAGGCAATAAATCCTTCTGATGCTAAATAGGTGTCTATAACGGTTATAGGGTGTGCTAATAGTTTATTAAAACTTTTTTCGTAAGGTGCAAAAGCAACGCCTCCAGATGTATAAACTTGCAGGTTAGGCCATATCTCATGGATATTGTCTACTTTATTATAGGCTATAACTTTTTCTAACATTAGTTCTATCCATGATGGAATACCACTAAGGGCTCCTATATCGAAATCTTTTGCTCTTTTGGCTATTTCCAAAACTCTTTCATCCCAATCATCTATTTTAGCAATTTCTTTTCCTGGTTTATAATAACCTTCAAACCAAAAAGGTATTTTACTTGCACTAATACCACTTATTTCGCCTTCTAAATGTCCGTTACGTTCATTAAGGTCTGTTGAGCTTCCTAGCATCATTACTTCTTTTTCAAAAAAAGAAGCTGGCAAATCAAAATTAGAGAGTGCTTCTACTTGCTTTAACCCTGTTTTTCTTATTGCTTCTATCATTTCATTTGTAACGGGTATTCGCTTACTTTTTTTTCCTGTTGTACCAGAGCTTAAAGCAAAATAATCTGGGCTACCTGGCCAGGTAACATTTTCTTCTCCAGCAATTACTCTATCCCACCATTCTGTTTTTAACTTATTATAATCAAAATACGGAATGTGTTTAGAAAAAGCTTCTGCTTTATTATTACTAGACAATATGGCTTCAAAATTATACGCCTTTCCAAACTCAGTGTCTTTTGCTTTATTTAATAAATTTTCTAAAACATCCTGTTGTGCTTCTTCATGATTTACGTTTGGTGTTAAACTATCTTTAAGGTGAATTACACCTTTTATAAGTGATCCTTTTATTGACATATTAATTGTTTTTTTATTACGTTATTTATGTAAATATCGTTCTTAAACTAGCTTGTTTCTTCATTTACAAACTCCAAAACTTCTTCTGGTGATACGTATAAGCGTTTTATTTTTTCTTTATATCTGTCTGACAATTCTGTATGGTTTAGAATATAGTTTTTTGTCTCAAGGATATAGGCTTTCATATTATGCTTAACGGCATATCTATCTGCTGTTAGCTCCGCTTTACGCACAAATGCGTCTGAAAATATATACCCCAATCCAAAACCTATTAAATTTAAACTAGATCGAGTATGGTAATCCATTATATGCCCCAACTCATGCCCTAGCCAACCTATTAAAACTTCTCTAGGTATGTAACTCGTGTGTAGTTCTCTCTTTTTTATATCGAAATGCCTACTTATTAGAATAACATACTCTCGTTTACTCTTTTTTTTAAATAAACTCCAAAGTTTTGGTTGTGCTTTCATTACAGACGAGCTCATTTTTCTAGTGAGTTTAAATTCTATAGGGACTTCTTTTAACTCAGGGTAAAAAGACAACGCTTCTTCTGTTTCATGTTTTATATATTCTGGAATTATTTTATTTATCATCTGTATGTTCAAAAAAAGCCATTTATACTAATCCAACATAATAGTGTTGAAATCTTACTGTATTGCAAGTTATTTTTTTTTACCCTTAAGCTTTAATTCAAATACATTAAAGATGCGCTCAAACACAAAAAATGAGCCTCATTATTTTGTTTTATATAATAAAAAAACCGTGAGACTTCACGGTTTTTTTTAGGGCTCTTTTCCATTAATCAATCATAAAAACTAGAACCTTTTTATATTTATATATTATTTATTCTTCTTCTTTAATTTTAATTTTAGTTTCTTCTTTATCTTCTTTAATTTTCACAGTTTTATCTTCTGTTTCCATCTTTATTTTTGTCTCGTCTCCATCTTTTTTAGTTTTAACTTCTGCTCCATCTTCTTTCATTTCTTCTATAAGTTCTTCTTTCTGTGTTTTCTCATTTCTACAAGAAGTTAAAGTTATTGTCATTAAAGCTATTGCAAATGCAACGTATGTTAGTTTTCTCATTTTTATATAATTTATAAGGTTTATATTATTCTTTTTTTAAAAATCTATTGTACGGATTAGTTTTGTGAAACCATTTCTTCTTTCTCTATACCATTTAAGCTAAGTTTATTATCGAACTGTAGCGTTCTAATAGGGAATGGAATATTAAAGCCTTCTCTTTTATATGCTTTTTTAATTTCAATAATACATTTACTTTTTGCTCTTAGTTTTTCTAAGCTGCTTTCTCCATCTACCCAAAATCTTGTTATATAATTTATTGAGCTAGCACCAAATTCTGTATAGTAAAATTCGACTTCTTTACCTATGTCTTTTTGGTTATAAAATTTCGAAATTGTTTCCTTTGTTACTTGTTCTACTTTTTCTAAGTCTGATTCGTACCCTACACCACACTCTATGGTAACTCGCATTTTGCTAGTTAAGCTATAATTTTTAAAAGGGTTTTCGTGTATTGTTTTATTTGGTAGTATAACAGTATTATTATCTGCTTCTCTTAAAACAAAATAGTTTACATTAATATCTATTACTTCTCCAGAGTAACCATTGGTTTCTATCCAATCTCCAATTCTAATATTTTTTCTAAATGATAATACTATACCAGAAATGGTATTAGATAATGTGCCTTGAAGCGCTAAACCAATAACTAAACCAGATATCCCTGCTCCTGTTAATAAACCTGTTAATGCTTGCCCTAAGTTTAAAGCGCCTAATGCTAAAAATAATCCTGCTAAAACAATAACAATAGAGGCTCCTCTAGCTACTATTTTAGAAACAGAGACTTGTTTTATCTGTCTATTTGTTACTTTAAAGGCTAATCTATATATTAATTTAGAGATGAAATAAGACGTTACTAGCACTATTAGTGCCACCAAGATATTTGGCAAATTAGTTATTAATATATCTAGCCAGCTTTCTAGCTTGTCCATTATCTTTTGAAATGATGTAAGTTCTACTTTATCCATGTGTAATTTAAATGTTTACAGCAAAGATAAAGGGAAACAAAGCGCTGCTTTTGCTCTTATAAAATTGATGTTAACTCATATGATTGTAGTAGTGTTTTATTAACTTTTCTTAACAAAATATATCTAAAAACAGAATGTAGGCTACTCTTTATTTTAGTTCTATTTTTTAAAGCTATATGTATTTACAATAAAAAAATATAGGCGGTATTTTATAATAGAGGGCTTAAAAAACGAGCTAATCCTTCAAAAAATTTATCTTGAATAGGGCGTTTTACAAATTGGTCTAGCTCCAACTTCACACTTGCTTCACAATCTTCTGTAAAATGTTGGTGGATGCTTTTAGTAAGCTTACTATCGTAAATAAGGGCGTTGGTTTCAAAATTATGATCAAAGCTTCGGTTATCAAAATTTCCAGAGCCTACAGATAGTATTTCTCCATCTATTAACACTAGTTTGCTGTGTAAAAAAGCATCTTTTTTTAAGTAAATTTCTGCACCTGCTTGCATGATTTCTTCAAAATAAGAACGCATGCTGTATCTAGCTGTTGCAGAATCTGATACTTCTGGCAATAGTATTTGTACTTTAACACCACTTAGTGCTGCTATTTTTAAAGCTGTTAAGACTTGAGAACTAGGAATAAAATAAGGGTTGGCTATGCAAATAAAATCATTAGCTAGGTTTATAAGCATAATGTATTGTTGCATAATTGCTGAATAGTCAGAATCTGGTCCACTTGCTACAATTTGAACAATACTATCGCCATTGGCTTCTTGTTTAGGTAGGTATTTACTATCAAGTAGTATGTCTTCTTTACTAGCAAAATAATAATCTTTTATAAAAACCTTGTGCAAACTTTCTACTGCTGGTCCTTCAATTTTTAAGTGTGTGTCTTCCCAAATCCCCATCTTAGAAACTGGTTTTATATACTTATCTGTTAAATTAAAGCCTCCAGTAAATCCTACTGTTCCATCCACAACAACTATTTTTCTGTGGTTTCTGTAGTTAAAAGAAAATAAAAAGTTTCCAAAACGCAAAGGCATAGAAGAACATATTGTTACTCCAATACTTTTAAAGCGTTTAATAGATTTTCGTTTCCAATCAAAACTTCCAATAGCATCATACATAACACGTATTTCAACACCTTCTTCAATTTTTTGTTTAAATAAATTAAACATTTCATCCATTAATTCTCCTTCTTCTAAAATATAGTATTGAATGTGTATAAAATTCTTAGCTTTCTTAATGGCTTCAAAAATTGATGTAAAAGTAGTTTCTCCATCTTGAAGGACCTCTACGTGGTTTCCATCATAAGGCAGATACTTATTGTTTTTAGAAATTAAGGTAGCTAACTTCTTTTTTTTGGTTGATGTAAATTTCTTAAAAGGTTTATGGCCACTATAGCCTTGATTATGATTATCGTACAACCTTCTTTTATGGGTGTGTTTTAATTGGAAAAACTTTATTTTTCTTCTATTTATTCCAAAAAGTAAATAGATAACAACTCCTAAATAAGGAATAAAAACTATTGTTAAAAGCCAACTTAAAGACCTACTAGGTCTGGCTCCGTAAAAAATAACCCCTAAAAAGGCTAACCCTGAAATGATTATATAACTAATTATTAAAATACTTACCATAGAAACAAAGTAAATAAAAAAAGAGTAGTACGACTAGGCGTTACTACTCTTTTTCATGATTTATAATACTGTATTATTAATCTACTGCATCCTCAACGTCATCTGCTACCTCTTCAACAGCATCTTCTACTTTTTCTTCTGTTGATTTCTCCTCTCTACATCCTGTAAATATTATTGAGGCTGTAAATAATAATAAAAATATATGTGCTAATTTTTTCATCTTGTTTTGCTTTTTATTTAATTGATTGTTTTTATTTATCGAAATATATTGGTTTACATTTAGCGTTTTAAACCAACCACTTTAACTTAATTATTTTTTTAACACTCCTTTTAAAAGAGATAGAACGAATAATACTAAAAAGATAAAGAATAATATCTTAGCAATTCCTGCAGATGCTCCTGCAATTCCTCCAAATCCTAATACTCCAGCGATTAATGCTATAACGATAAATGTGATTGTCCAACGTAACATAATATATTGTTTTTAATGGTTAATAAATTAAGCAGTAATAAATATTTACTAATGCTTTCAATACAAAGGTCTTTAAATAGTACACAATCTCTTAACCCTTACGGTTTAAATATTTGCTCATATACAATTTCTCTTCTATTACTCATAAAAAAAACTATCTTTACTACCTATATACTTATATAAGTGAGTAAAAAATTAAATATTAGCGACCTAGAAGCCAGTGATGTTATAAAAGACATGGCAGATATTTTAAACATTAACTACGATGTTAATAATAACGAATATTGTTTAAAAATTCCTAAAAAAATAGGGTCTGGTTATATTAAGGCTACCTGTTTTGATAATGGCATAGGTGTTTTAGAGTCTGATTATATTTTAAAAAAAGAATTACATTTTGAGCTTAAAAAGGGCATAGTACACCCACTTAAAATCATGTTTTGCAGAGAGTCTTATTTTGAACATGAGTTTACTGAGGATAATGATACGCACACTATTAGCAGATTAGAAAGTGTCATGCTATCTAGCACACCAACTAATAACCATATTTTTAAAATACCTGCAAATACTCAAATTTGTATTTTTAGTATAGAAATAAATAGAAAATCATTTGAGGAAAAAATTGAAGCATTTATTGCTAATATGAATGATGAACTTGTTAATGTTTTTAGAGATTTAAATGGTATTAATAAGTTTTATTATAAAGGACACTATAGTTTAGAAATAGCCAAATTTATAGAAGAATTTACAGATTGTGACTTAGAAGAAGATTTTATGAAATCTGTTTTTCTTGAAGGTAAATGTTATGAAATACTTATCCATTATTTACAACAATATCTTGATGATTTAAATACTCCTGGAAAACGAAAAATATTACGACAATCTACCATTGAAAGTATTGAAGAAGCTGTACAAATTATAAAAAATGAAATTGCAACTATTGACAGTATTACAGTGCTTTCTAAACGTGTTGGCTTAAACCAAAATACATTACAAAGCGGATTTAGACACCTTTATAACTCCTCTGTAAAAGAATACATTAGAAACCACCGTATTGAAAAAGCCAAAGAACTTCTAGAAAATTCAGACTTAAATGTTACAGAAATAACCTATAAAATTGGTATTAATTCTAGAAGCTATTTTTCTAAAGTATTTAAAAAACGTTATGGCATTACCCCTAAAGCTTATTTAGATAAATCTAGACATAACAAATCTGCATAAATACCTTTATTTATTTTTTTAAAATCATCCATAAGTGTTAAAAATAATGCCTTAAAGTGTTATTTTAAATTTCATAAGTGTTAATCCATTTTTAGCATTCATAAGTTATTTGTATTCCAAACTTTAAAATTAAAAAGGATTACCTAGGAATGCACCTATTACATATAAAAAACACAAGTACTAAAAATACAATACTGCAATTACAACAATACTTTAAAGGCAATTTAACAGAGGCTTATGGTGAGTATACTTTAACATTTAATAATGCACTTGGAGCAGGTGTTATAAGGGGTATTGATTTTGACTGGGGCTTGTCGCTTATAGATTTTAATATAAACCTTGTAGAGGTTGCTAAAATCACTTTTGAAAATAATGACAGAAAATTGGTTGAGTTTATTTTTATTTCTGAAGGTTATTTAGAGTTTAGCGAAGATGAAAATGCTACAACTTTTATGAATTTTGAGCGTTATCAAAACATTATAATCTCTAGTAAAATAAAATCTAAAAAAGTTTTTGTTTTCCCTAAAGAAACTCAAATTAAAGTTAATATTATTCAGTTAGATACTATTAGTTACAAAGAAAAGAAAAACAACAATTTAAGTTATCTAGACAAAGCACTTAAAACTGTGTTTGAAAGTCAAAACGAAGCCCTTTCATATCACCACCTCGGAAATTATAATCTTAAAATAGCAGATAAAATAAAACAGTTGGATAGTACTTATCATGAAGGTATTATAAAAACATTATCTATAGAAGGACAATTAAATTTAATTATGGCAATGCAATTGCTTGAACATAAAAACTTTCAATCTACAGACCCCTTAACAGATTCCTTATCGAAAGAACACATTAAAAAAATTCAAGAACTATCTACTTATATAACAGATAATATGTCAGAGCCTTTATCGATAGCCGCCCTCTCTAAACTATCTGGATTGGGAGCAAAGAAACTACAATTAGGTTTTAAGGTGCTTTACTCTAAATCTGTAAATGAATATATAAGAGATTTAAAGCTAGAAATATCTAGAGATCAATTGAAAAATTCCGATTTAACAATCTCAGAAATTGTGTACTCTGTAGGCTATAAAAGTAGGAGTTATTTTAGTAAAATATTCTATGAACGCTATGAGATTTTACCAAAAGACTACAGAAACAAAATTAAAAGAAGCTAATTTACATAGCTTTAGGTATATTGTTGTAATTTACTGGATGCAAAGCAGAATCAAAATCTACGCCTAGTTTATGAAACTCTTTAGCAATAGGATGCGCTTTAAAAGCCAATTGAGGAGCAGTATTAACTACTGTAGTAACGATTTCTTCTGTAGCATTAAAATCTAACCACTTTTCTCGATTAAACTTATCGAGTACTACTGGCATTAAAATATTAGAATTATGAATCTTTTTAATAAAAGAATTTGCCTTAGAAACAATTAAAGAGCATGTTATAAAACCATCATCTAACTCGTTAAAAATACCTGCAATAGCAAACGGTTCGTTAGATTCTTGATGCACATAATATGGGTATAAATCTCCATCGTGTAAATAATAAGTAAAAAAACCAGTAACGATAACTATACAACGCCGGTGCATTAAAGCTTTAGCATACTTTTCGTCCTCTTTAATAACATCTAAACTTACATTTAATGTATTTTGTACATTCTGAAAATGTTGCCAATCATCTTGGTATGTTTCTGGCAATATTCCCCAAATAGCTAAAGAAATTTGCTGTTTATTTAGCATTGTAATTATAGCTACAGACGACTCTGTTAAACCATCTATTACCGGTGATTTTTTATGTAGTTTTGGATACTTAAAGGACGCATTAAATGTTTTCTCTATTGCTGTTTTATTGGCAGTATTGGATATTCTGTAACACATCTTCTTGTTTTTTGTGTAAAATTCTAAAATAGATAAGGTATTTTTTAACTATAAACAATTAAATGCTAACGCATATGAAATAATAATACAATCCATAAAACCCGATTATGTTATACTAATTCTTTAAAACGGCAAACGCAATAGAATTGGGCACTTACCTTTAACATATTATAAACAAATTTTAGAGATCTATAGTTTAATATATGTTAACTACTAACCAGCATAATGCAGTAATTTCAAACCTTAATACATTTAAAGATTACTTAGGTGGTGATATTGAAACAATTAACGGCATTAACACTCTAAAATTTAATAATTTAAATGGAAAAGGATGCATTCGTCATTTAGGTTTCGAGAATGGATTAGCATCCATTATTATAAACACATCACTTACAAAACACTTAACTTTTTATTTAAATAATTTAAAGGTTAACACTCTAAATTTTATTTTTTGCTTAAAAGGCAGTTGCTCTCATACTTTTAAAAACTCTACAACAATTAAAAAGCTAGATGGATTACAAACCGCTTTAAGTAAAAGCAATACGTACGCAAAAGGCATGATTATTATAGAGCCAAATGTAAAAACAACAATTAATATTATTACTATTAATGAGGCTATCTATTTTAAAAGCAACTCTAATGTTGAGCACCTACAAAAAACAAAACTTTTAAATTTATTAGATAGCTTAAACTCAAAAAAACACCCTTTTTATCATGGTAATTATAGCTTAAAGATTGGAGAACACGTAAGAGCGCTTCTTAATACCAATACAGATTGTGCACTTACCGAATTAATACGGTTTAAAGGAATTAGCTACTTTATACTAGCCAATCAAATCGAATTAATTTATAATGAATCCATAAAAACAGTAAACAAATCGACACTTACCAGTAGAGAGTTAAAGAGGATAGCCTCTATTAATAACGTAATAAAAGTAAACCCTGAAGAACCATACACTATAGGAATGCTATGCAGCATTACAAGATTATCGCCTGCCAAATTACAAGAAGGTTTTAAAATTTTAAATAATCGTACAGTAGCAGACTATATTCGCCATATTAGACTAGCAAAAGCAGAAAACCTAATTAAAACGACAGATTTAAACATCTCAGAAATTGTATATTCCATTGGTTTTACAAGCCGAAGTTATTTCTGTAAAATATTTAAAACAGAATATGGTTGTAGCCCAAAACAATATAAAAAAAAGGTAAACTATGCTAGAGTTTTAAACTTAAAGCACATAAAAAAAGACCATATTTGAGGTCTTTTTTTATTTAATTAAGTTAAAAAAAAAGATTTTTGTATTCAGAAAAAAAATATCTTTGACATTATGACTGAAATAAATATAACTGCCGAAAGTACGGAAGGTACTGTTAAGCAAATTCGAGATGTTATTGGTGGGCATATTGAAGAGCGTTGGGGGGAATATGTTTTAACCGTAGATAGTGATTTAGCCAAAGGAAACATTAGGTTTATTACTTTTGATTGGGGTGTAAATCTATTAGAATACGATATTACATTCTTTGACGACATTACGTTAATTATGGATGCTTCAAACTATAACCCCATCCACTTTACGTATTGTTTAAATGGGTATTGCAGTCATAAATTTGGGTTTCAGAAAGAAGCAAAAACGATAGAGCAATTTCAGTCTGTAATTATTACTAGTAGGGATGGCGGCTACAACTATGGTTATTTCTCTAAAGATGTTAAGCTGGAGATTAATGTTATTCAAATTATAAGAAAAGAATATCTTAGAAAACGCCTTAACAATGTATCCCAACTCAATAAAAAATTATACGAAGTATTCTTAGACAAAGATCATGAAAATGTTTTTTCCTATTTTGGAAGTTATAATTTAAAAATGGCAGATGTTATTGGTAAGCTGCGTAGGGTAAAGCAAAAAGGCATGATACGAATACTAAAAATTGAAGGTATGGTGTATCAAATTCTATCTATGCACATACAGCAGCATGATATTGCCGTTAAAGGAAAGAAAGTAGAAACCAACTTACTTAAAAGCGAACTTAAAATAGTTAGAAAAATTTCTAAAAAAATCCTAAAAAATGTGTCTTACGACTATACTTTAGATCAATTATCTGAAGAATCTGGCTTAACACAGGCAAAACTTCAGGAAGGTTTTAAAATTCTATATGCTAGAACTGTAACAGAATATATAAGACACGTAAGGCTCGAAGCAGCCAGAGATTATATTAACACTACAGAGCTTAATGTTTCTCAAATAGTTTATAGTGTAGGCTTTAGTAGTAGAAGCTATTTTTCTAAAATATTTAAAGCAAAATATAATATTAGCCCAAGTGACTATTTAAAGGCAAAAAGAACAAAAACAGAAATTCCTGTAACATAATAGTTTTCCTGTAATTATTCTTTTTACAAAAAAAAGTTAAATTGTTATATTAAATTAGGCTTGCATTTTAAACGAAATTGCAAAAGCAAGTACCGAAATAACAATACCAGCCATAAATATGGTATAAGTGATTCGTAGTATTCTATATTTAGTGTTTAAAACAACCCCTAAAAAATACAGGTCCTTACTA
>NZ_JBSHNS010000307.1:0-8496 GCF_053601635.1 Pontimicrobium sp. MEBiC01747 | reverse complement strand
CAGATACTCTATAAAACTCGTCAGATAGCCCCACATCTGTATTTAAGTTTCTACCAGCAGAAATTCTAAAAGCGATACCTTTATCGAACTTCAATTTAACAGACCCGCCTAGCCATTGATAAATTTGTAGATTATTTGGAGCATCTTCATTTCTGGTAATATCTAAAGTTTCATAATAGGCACCAATAACTACCCGTTTTCCAGTTTTAATGCCAGGAGCAAACCAGTTTAATATAAAGTCTCTGGTCTTTATGTCATCATTACCTCTAATCGATTTGTAATATTCTAAAAAACCTTCAATATCAAAAGTAGCATCATTATAATTTACATAAAGACTAGGTATAAAACCCTCACCTACTTTTGTCCCTGTGTCATTAGATAGCCATTTACCAGATGCAAACCCAAGAGAAGGATTGAGGTATAGTTTATTATTTAATAATTTAAATCCTAGACCAGCAGCTACTTCAAATAAAAGGTCATTTCCATCCCCATTACCAAAGGCGCCATTGGTCCAGAAAATACTGTACATTGTAATATCGAAGTTTTTATTGGTTTCAAAGTTTCCAAAGAAAATGGGAAAAAAACCAGCAGCAGTATTTTGCACTATTTTAGTAGCAAAAGTGGCTTTTTTCTTTTTTTCTAATTTTTCAGTTTCTTGACTATAAGCAAAGCTTGCCGGTAGTGAAAGTGCTAATAGTATTATAATTAATTTTTTCATTGTAATGTATATTTTAATATTTAAAAAATTGGTTTGTTAATTCGGCAATAGTTTTATGAGCCTCTTCTAAATGCAGATGATGGTTACCATCTAGCCAATGCGTAGTTGCCTTTTTAAAAAGATTTAACCTAGAATGGAATAGATTGTTAGAAAAAAGACCTTGATTGCCTAATATTAGGAGCGTATCGCAATTTATATGCTTAATAAATTGCTGCGCTTGCGCTTCTGTTATGTTATGAAACTTTGGTAATGCTATTTTGGGATCGTGAGACCAACGATAACCGCCAGAAACTTCTATTACCCCACGTTCTATAAGTGCCTTAGATGCATTGTATGAAATAGGGCTAATAACATTATCCATTCTTTCTCTAATGGCATCTGCTTTAGTTTTAAAAGTTATAGTGTCCTTAGGAGAAAAACCATAAAGTTTGGTTTTTTTTGCCATTTTAAGTTGCTGAAAAGCAGTTTTAAAATCGAGAACTATTTTCTTTTCTTTTGAAACAAAAGGAGCTCCTAAACCATCTATAAAAACGAGTTTGTCTACACGGTTAGGAAAAGCTCCAGCAATTATAGAAGCAACACCAGTACCTAAAGAATGCGCCAAGATAGAGCACGTTTTCCACCCTAATGTATCTATACAATTTAAAAGGTCTGTAGCGTAGTCCCATAAATAATAATTTCCATTATTTTCACGATGCTGAGACCAGCCATGACCTGCTAAGTCTATAGCAACTATATATAAATTGTCATTTAATAACGGGGCAATTTTATTAAACGAATTAGCATTATCTAGCCAGCCATGAATGGCAAGAATAGGCTTGCCGTTAGGTTTTCCCCATGTTTTAGCCTTTAAACAAAATCCGTTAACGGTAATATCTAATCTATTAGAAATTAATGTATCCATAGCTAGATTTGAGTTTTAATATTACTGTTTAAGAATTCTAAAGCCATGGCTTTTAATGCAATAACATTAAACTTTCCGTTTGGTGTTTTGGGCATTGCAGGTATTATAGAAATATGCTCTGGAACTTTATATGCTTCAAGAGCCTTTTTACATTCAAGAATAATAGACATTTCGCTAATATTTTGAGCTTCTTTTAAAACAACAAAAGCAAATAAAGCTTCTCCATAATCTTTGTGTGGTATTCCTGTAATAACAACAGCATTTATTTCTGGAAGCGTTCCAATAAAATCCTCAACCTCTTTAGGACTTACTTTAATACCTCTTGAATTAATCATATGGTCCATTCTACCCTTAAAGTAAAGGTATCCATCCTCGTCTAGGGAGCAATAATCGCCAGTATAGAGTACTTGTTCTCCAGGATAAATTCCAGTTTTTAACTTTTCGGCAGTTTTGCTTGGTTTGTTCCAATACCCTTTCATAACAGTAGCGCCCCTAATAACAAGTTGCCCAATTTGATGAGGTGTTGTTATTTTATTGTTATCATCATCTACTAGCCATAATTCGGTATTTGGTATAGCAATACCTACGCAATCTATTTTAGAGTCAATCTCTTCAGGAGGTAAATAAGTGCAGCGCTTACATTCAGTAAGCCCATACATAGAAAAAATTTTTGCATTGGTAAATAACGTTTTTATCATTTCAATATTTGTTCTAGTTAAAGCAGCTCCAGTATTGGTAACAGCTCTAACACTAGAGAGATCGAAATTTTTAACTTTATTTTGTTCATGCAGAAGCATAATCATAGTTGGTACTCCTGGCAATATGGTTATTTTTTTTGTAGCTATTTTCTTTAATAAAAAAATAGGCCATGTAAATTCCTTCTCCAATACCAATGTAGCTCCAGTTGAAATAGACATAATCATTTGGTATAAACCATAATCGAATGAAAGCGGTAGTGCGCAGAGCACCCTGTCTTTATAATTATAACTTAGATAAGTATTTAACGAGTGTGTTGCTGCAAGCATGCTATCGTGCGTATGCATGACACCTTTTGGCTCTCCAGTAGACCCAGAAGTATATATAATGGCAGCAAGGTCTATGCTTATTACCCCTGAAGGGATTAAAGTGTTAGAATTTGTAACTAAAGCATTTTCAAAAGCTTCCATCCAAGGTTCTGGTTGTGCTTTTGTAAGATTAGAAATAAGGACTTTCTTTAACCTATGAGCTTTAAAAATGGCTTTGTTTTCTAGAGCAATAGTTTCGTTTGTAATTAATATTGAAGCTCTAGAATCATTTAAAATATAATCTATTTTATCTGTTTTCATTTCTGTTCCAACTGGAATTACTATAGCGCCAACTTTTAAAATGGCCCAGAAGGAAATAATGGTTTCAATAGTATTACCTAATAAAATAACAATTCTATCACCACGCTGTATGCCCAAAGTTTGAAAATAACAAGCTAGGTTATTAGACTCATGCTCTATGGCTGTAAATGAATAGTCTTTTTTAGAAAAACTAATTGCAGTTTTATCTTGATATTTACCAGCACTTTGCTCTAGTAATTGTTGCATTTGAGTTATCATAATTATTTGTTTTGTAAGTTTGAATTAACTTCAGTTTATGCAATAAAAATCTATGCTATCTAGATATGTATTTTTCGGTGTATCTAAAATAATCTAGTAGTTAATGCGTGTCTATACTTTATTTTATAGACTGAAGTTGCTTAATTAAATGAATAAAGTAAAGAGTATCCTGCACTATATATAGCAAAAGAACTAAACAGGAAGGCAAGTACTCTTTACTTCTTAAATGGTTAAGTTAATTGTTTAACCTCAGATAAAACATAATCATAAATAGTTTGTAATGTGTTAAAATGTTTAGCTTCAATAGTATCTGCATTCACTTCAAATCCATTGATGTTATCTTCCAAATATGTTAAAAAGAACATAGAGGATAAAGAGTCAATTCCTAAATCATTTTTTAAATGCGATTCTAGAGTGATTGAATCTTTATTTAGGTTAGGGATGCTGTCCATTAACCCTTCTTTTATAGTGTTTAATATTGCTGTGTCCATGATGTCTTAATTAATTTAAAATTGGTGTTGGAGTTTTAAAGTCTACTAGTATTTGCATATCCATGATAGTCTTAGCAGTATCTTTTTTACGTATTAAATGAGTTTTACCTTTGTATAACAATACTTCGGCAGGAAACCCATGGCTATGAAAAAGACCTGGTGAAGAAGTAGGGCCATAGGCGCCTGAAGATTCTACTATTAAAATATCTGAAACTTTAACTTCTTTAAGTTTTATATTTCTACCAATAATATCATCTGGGCTACATAAAGGGCCGGCAACTTGGTATTCTTTTTCTTCTGCGTTTGTAGGAGCTGTAATATTTAACATAGGAAAATTACGCTTTACAACACGGCCTGAACCAGCTGCTGCCGAGTGACAATTTGTACCCCCATCTGTAACTACATAAGTTTTATTGTGGTTAATTTTAATGTTATTGACCTCTACAGCCATGTGGCCAGCTGTACCAATAATATAACGACCAGACTCCATTATAATTCGTGTTTCTGGAAACTCCTCATGGAAGGCATTACAAAGCGGCTTCATTAAATTAGCAAACTCATCAATGTTTAATGGTGTTTGGTTTTGGAAATAAGGAATCCCCATACCGCCACCAATATCTACCATTGTAAATTTTGTATTGTAACGCTTGGTTATAGTGCGGTATAAACCTAAAATATATTTAGTGTTTTCGTAGACAGATTTAGCATCTAATATGCTAGTTCCATTGTATACATGTATGCCTCTAATATTAACATGGGGTGTTTTTAAATAAGTTCCAAAGTTTTCAATAGCATGTTTTTCATCTATTCCAAATTGAGTTGGTCGTCCACCCATTTTCCAAGGAGAACCCTCAGCCGAAAAATCTGGATTTATACGTATTGCTATATTTACAGTTTTATTAGATTCTTTCGCAAAGTTAGAAATACGAGTAAGCTCATCTTCAGATTCTACAACTAAGGCAAAAATATTGAGATCAATTGCTCTTTTTAGTTCGTAATCTTTTTTGCAAGGCCCTAGAAAAATAATGTCTTCTGGAGTAGATCCAGCTTTTAACGCTATTTCCATTTCGGTAACAGAGCAAACTTCTGTACATGCGCCTTTAGAACGTAATAGCTTTACTAAAGACATGTTTGGGTTAACCTTTAGTGCATAGAAAATGTCGACACAATTAGGTAAAGCATTTCTTAACATGTAATAATTGTTTACTAGTTTTTCTCCATCATATATGTATGCAGGTGTGCCATATTTTCTTGCAGCAGCTGCAATTTTTGAGTGTTGTGTATTCATAATTATTGTATTTGTACTAGTCTAATAGATCTTTAAAATTCTCAGTGTAGTCTGCTTTTGAGTAGAAAAAAAGCATAGAAAGTTCTGTGCTTTGTTTTTTAAACAAAACATATAATTGTTTCTTTTAACTGAAACTTTACCTAAAAACTAGTGTGTTATTGTTGTTTTTAGTTGTCTGAATTAAACATGTCGTATTCAATAAGCCAATTATTCTTCTCTTTTTTCCAAAGAATAACATAAGAGCCTTCGAATACATGTTCGGTTTTAGAATTAACGTAACCTAGCATGTGGCAACGTTGAAATGCAACGTCCATATCACCAAAAAATTCTAGTTCATCTTGAAAGAATTCTACTCTATCTACAGCCTTTACACTTTCAGAAAACTCTTTTTCAATTTCTTTTCTGCCTAGTCTGGGTTTCTTACCAGGTTTCATAAAAACAGCATCTTTAGTGGTGTATTCTTCAGAGATGCCCTTTGCATCTTTGTTTTGCCATTTCGTTTCAAAACGTCTATCTGCAATATCTATAAGTTTAGCATTTTTTAGTAGCTCTTTTTCTGTTACCGTTTTAGAGCCATAATAGCTTACAATAGAGTTTTTGTATTTTATCTCTATGTTTTTTTTATTTGTAGATGTAGCCTTAAACGAATACATTACTATTATTACAAGAGTAGCAACTAAAATAGTTGCTTTATTTATAAAGTGTTTCATTGTTTTAATAAGTTAAATTAATGTTTAATTACGACAAAAATTTACATAAGCGATACCATTATATTTAGCATATAATACAATGTAAGTAATCTTAAATGTCGTTAAAAATAATAAGGAATTCTTCTGCTCAGTTAGGGAATGAAATATAACTGCATGTGTATTTACATACAATTAATTGGTTAAAGGGATTCCAATTTTAGTACTAAAAAAATCAAAATATTAATATTATTCTGAGTAGCTAAAACAGATAATAGTGAATATGTTGATATGTAAAATTTATTGTGTATCTGTATACAAAATGTGTCTAGATCACATTTAAATTTTTATCTAGAAAAAACTCAAACAGTTACATCTATAAAATTACAAGATCAAATTTACATAACTCAAATTGCTTTTAATCGTGTAAATATGCGTTTTGTCGAATAAATTAGGTATACATTTTTTTATTTAATATAGTGTTAGCAAGCTGACAATTATGAATATTTAACGATAAAATAACATCAGCATAAAGTAGAGTAAAAGGCTTAAAAACAAAATGTTTTTTTTGAAATTGTAAAAGGGTCAAAGTTATGAGCTATATTAAAGTATGATAGCTTATTTAATACTAGTATATTTGTTTCCATGAATTTTAAAAAAAGAGAATCGTTTTTTTAATATATATAACTTTATATAGAAGCTTAAAATATGACTACTACAGATTTGGTTAACCAAATAAAAACAAAGCAATCTTTTCTATGCATCGGTTTAGATGTGGATTTAAACAAAATACCCAAACACCTCTTACAAGAAGAGGATCCAATATTTGCATTTAATAAAGCTATTATAGACGCCACACACCACTTATGTGTGGGCTACAAACCCAACACAGCATTTTATGAAGCTTATGGCTTAAAAGGTTGGAAAGCACTTGAAAAAACAATTAAATATTTAAATGAAACATATCCAGAGCAATTTACAATTGCAGATGCCAAACGAGGAGACATAGGTAATACAAGTACTATGTATGCTAAAGCATTTTTTGAAGATTTAGCATTCGATAGCGTTACTGTTGCACCATATATGGGGCAGGACTCTGTAGAACCTTTTCTAGACTTTAAAGATAAACATACAATTATGTTAGCTTTAACTTCAAATAAAGGCGCTTTTGATTTTCAAACCCAAACCATCGAAGGTAAAAAGGAAATGTATAAACAAGTATTAGAAACCTCAAAAACATGGCAAAATGCTGAAAACTTGATGTATGTTGTTGGGGCTACCAAAGCAGAATATTTTCAAGAAATAAGAGCCATAGTTCCAGACTCTTTTTTATTAGTCCCTGGTGTTGGAGCACAAGGCGGGAACTTACAAGATGTATGTAAGTATGGTATGAATAAAAACGTAGGCTTATTAATAAACTCATCTAGAGGCATTATCTATGCTTCTAATGAAGTTGATTTTGCTGAAGCTGCTGCAGAAAAAGCAAAAGAACTACAACAACAAATGGAACTTATTTTAACAAAGAATTAATCAAGAATCTATTATTTTTTCTAAATGGAAAAAACTGTAAAAATAGTAGATCAAATAGGGAAGGAGCTTGTTTTGAAACAAGTGCCTAAGCGCATAGTGAGTTTAGTGCCATCTCAAACAGAATTGCTTTTCGATCTAGGATTAGAAGAGCAAATAGTAGGGCTTACAAAGTTCTGTGTACATCCATATCATTTAAAAAGTACAAAAGCTATTGTTGGAGGAACTAAAAATATTAAAATTGATAAAATTAAGGCGCTCAATCCAGATATTATTCTATGTAATAAAGAAGAAAATACAAAGGAAATAGTTGAAGCCTGTAACGCTATATGTACGGTACATGTTTCAGATATATTTACAATAAAAGATTGTATAGCGCTAATTACCCAATATGGTGTTTTATTTAATAAAAGAACTGAGGCCAATAAAATAGCCAATAAAATAACATTTAATCTTAATGATTTTCTTGCTTATATAAACAATAAACCATCGTATAAAGTGGCTTATTTTATTTGGAGAAACCCTTGGATGGTAGCAGGTAATACAACATTTATAAACTATTTGCTAACACTTAATAAGTTCGAAAATATTTATGGAAACTTAGAGCGCTATCCAGAAGTAGATATAAACAAAATTCAGTTAGAAGGAGATCCAGAATTAATACTACTGTCTAGCGAACCTTACCCTTTTAAAGATGAACATGCGTTTGAAGTTGGTCGAGTTTCTCACCATGCAAAAACAATATTTGTAGATGGAGAATATTTCTCTTGGTATGGTTCTAGATTAGTGAAAGCTTTCGATTACTTTAAAACTTTAAGAAATAGGCTGTGAATTCTCTCTAGAAAGAAATTTTAATTTATTTAACTTATTAAGCAGTTTCATTGCTTTATATTCAGAGTCATCGCTTAAAGCATGGTCTGTTTGCCTTAAATTATAAGCTTGCTCAACAAGTTGCTTGTAGCGCTTGTTAAGTTTTTGCTGGTGCTGTTTTAATAGATCTTTACGCTTCATTTATTTAGTTGGTTATATTGTATTAAATATACGTTATTTATTGATAATTAAAAAGTTAGCTTTATGTTTTTTTGCTGTATGAGGCGCTTATTAGAAAAAGATATAATACTTAGTGTTTTTTTACTAGTATTAATTTTCATTAATATATTACCAAATACACAAAACCAATTCTATATAGAATTGGTTTTATATTACTAAATTAACTAATTCAAGTAATATGTGAGAAAATCTACTTGCTGTACAAAAGTATATTAGTTTAGTTTTTATAATGTTATGTTAATGTTAGAC
>NZ_JBSHNS010000306.1:0-2763 GCF_053601635.1 Pontimicrobium sp. MEBiC01747 | reverse complement strand
GCTTTAGGTGCACTTAACGGTGAGCAAAAATGGGTTGATACTGTATTAGAATTAATGAAAGAAGTAGATGCATGGATTGAAGAGCCATTAAGAGAGGTTGATAAAGATTTCTTAATGCCAATCGAAGATGTATTCTCTATTACAGGTCGTGGTACTGTAGCAACTGGTCGTATTGAAACTGGTATTGCTAACACTGGAGATCCTGTAGAGATAATTGGTATGGGAGCTGAAAAATTAACATCTACTATTACAGGAATTGAAATGTTCCGTCAAATATTAGATAGAGGTGAAGCTGGAGATAATGCAGGTATCTTATTAAGAGGTATTGCTAAAGAAGATATCTCTAGAGGTATGGTAATCTGTAAGCCAGGTTCTGTAACACCACACAACAAATTCAAAGCAGAGGTTTATATCCTTAAAAAAGAAGAAGGTGGACGTCACACTCCATTCCATAACAACTACCGTCCACAGTTTTACGTACGTACAACTGACGTAACAGGAAACATTGCTTTACCTGATGGAGTAGAGATGGTAATGCCTGGAGATAACTTAACAATTACTGTTGATTTAATCCAACCAATTGCAATGAACGTAGGTTTACGTTTCGCTATCCGTGAAGGAGGTAGAACAGTTGGAGCTGGACAGGTAACTGAAATTTTATAATAAACGTAGTTTATTAAATATAAAAAGTTAAGGTGTTTCTTTTTTGAAGCGCCTTGACTTTTATCTACGGGTTTAGCTCAGTTGGTAGAGCACTGGTCTCCAAAACCAGGTGTCGGGAGTTCGAGTCTCTCAACCCGTGCTTAGTGAAAAATAAAGTCTTTTGAGTTTTGTTTTTCAGACGTTAAGTTAAAATTACAAAGGAATGATTTATGTCAATCCTTGAAAAAAGAAATATAAATGGCTGGAATAGTAAATTACATAAAAGAATCATTCGGTGAATTAAAAAATAATGTGACTTGGACGCCTTGGTCCGAAACACAAAATTTAACCGTTTTAGTTGCTGTATTTTCAATTATATTCTCTTTAGTTGTATGGGGAATAGATACTGTTTTCAGTAAAGTTATAAGTCAATATTTTAATTTAATATCCTAAAGTTAATATTCGATGGCTGAAGTAGGAGAAAAAAAGTGGTACGTTGTAAGAGCGGTAAGTGGTCAAGAAAATAAGATTAAAACCTATATCGAGAATGAAATAGCTCGTTTAGGATATCAAGATTATGTTGAGAAAGTGCTGGTTCCTACAGAAAATGTAGTACAAATAAGAAATGGGAAAAAAATAACCAAAGAGAAAGTATATTTCAGTGGTTATATAATGATTAAAGCGAATTTAACAGGAGAAATACCTCACGTAATAAAATCAATTACTAACGTTATAGGTTTCTTAGGCGCTACAAAAGGAGGAGATCCATTACCGTTAAGACAATCTGAAGTAAACAGAATGTTAGGTAAAGTAGATGAGTTAACTGTAGAAACAGATACTAATGTAGCAATCCCTTATACAAAAGGAGAAACTGTAAAAGTAATAGATGGACCATTTAATGGATTCGATGGTACCATAGAAAATATAAACGAAGAAAAGCGTAAGCTAGAAGTAATGGTGAAGATTTTTGGAAGAAAAACACCATTAGAGTTAAGCTATATGCAAGTAGAAAAGATATAATAATTGTTACATAAAGATGGGATTAATTTATGCTTCCAAAATATAAATTAATACCGAACTAAATTATTAAAAATGGCAAAAGAATTAAGTAAAGTAGTTAAGTTACAAGTAAGGGGAGGTGCTGCGAATCCGTCGCCACCGGTTGGACCCGCTTTAGGTGCTGCTGGAGTTAACATTATGGAGTTCTGTAAGCAGTTTAATGCTAGAACACAGGACAAATCTGGTAAAGTATTACCAGTTGTTATCTCGGTTTACAAAGACAAATCTTTCGAGTTTGTTATTAAAACCCCTCCAGCTGCAGTACAATTATTAGAAGCGGCCAAAGTGAAAAAAGGATCAGGTGAACCTCACGTAAAAAAAGTAGCAAAAGTTTCTTGGGATCAAATCAGAACTATTGCAGAAGACAAAATGCCAGATTTAAATGCATTTACAATCGAATCTGCAATGAAAATGGTAGCTGGAACAGCAAGATCTATGGGTATAACTGTTAAAGGTGGTGAAGCACCTAATTAACCTAAAAAGATTTTAAAATGGCAAGATTAACAAAGAAACAAAAAGAAGCTCAAGCAAAAATCGAAAAGGATAAAGTATATTCTTTAGCAGAAGCTTCAGCATTAGTAAAAGAAATAACCAATACAAAGTTTGATGCATCAGTGGATATCGCTGTTCGTCTTGGAGTAGATCCAAGAAAAGCTAATCAAATGGTGAGAGGAGTAGTATCTCTTCCTCACGGTACTGGTAAAGATGTAAAAGTATTAGCATTAGTAACTCCAGATAAAGAAGATGAAGCAAAAGCAGCTGGAGCAGATTACGTTGGATTACAAGAATATCTTGATAAAATTAAATCAGGATGGACAGATGTAGACGTAATTATTACTATGCCTAGTGTAATGGGTAAATTAGGGCCTCTAGGACGTGTTTTAGGACCTCGTGGATTAATGCCTAACCCAAAGACAGGAACAGTAACTATGGATGTCGCTAAAGCGGTTACAGAAGTAAAAGCTGGTAAAATTGACTTTAAAGTTGATAAAACAGGTATCGTACACGCTGCAATAGGAAAAGCATCTTTTAGTGCTGAGAAAATTGCAGGTAACGCAAACG
>NZ_JBSHNS010000305.1:0-19735 GCF_053601635.1 Pontimicrobium sp. MEBiC01747 | reverse complement strand
TAATAACGTCTTCTAACAAAAATACTTCAAATTATTTAATACAAAACACCGAGGTTTCTTATTATCAATCTGCTTCTGTATTTAAACAAATAGAGCAAAAAAAACGTGTTGCAAAAAAAGAGTTAATTGGCTTTGCTCCTATAGTTTATACTATAGATTCTTTACCAAGTTTAATGGGTAGTGCTAAAGAAATGGAAACCATATCTAACCTTGTTCCTAGTGTAATATTATCTTATAAAGAGGCCTCAAAAAAAGCATTTATATCTGGATTAAACGACTATAATGTTATCCATGTAAATACTCATGCTGGTTTAGATGAAAATAAAGATCCATGGATAGCTTTTTCTAATGATAAAATAACATTAAAGGAGCTCTATGGTACAGAAAACCAAGCGCGTTTAGTTGTTTTAGATGCTTGTAAAACTGCTAGTGGTTTATTAGAAAAAGGAGAAGGTGTTATGAGCTTATCTCGTGGTTTTTTCTATAGTGGTGCAGAGAGTGTTATTGCTTCTCAATGGAATGTAAATGAGCAATCTAATAATGAAATTCTAGTTCATTTTTATAAAAACTTAAAAGAGGGACAAACAAAATCTAAAGCGTTACATAATGCTAAATTAAACTATATAAATACGCATCAAAACACAGAGTTATCGCCTTATTATTGGTCCTCGTTAATATTAACAGGAAATCCTGATGCTATAGAATTTACGTCCTTTAATCCTTTTGTATTAAAGGTAGTTGCTTTTATTATTATTTTACTTATTCTGCTCTTTTTTTTAATGAAGAGGTTTAGAAAGTTATAGTATTTTTATATGTTTTTAATAAACTCTAATGTACGGTATTCGTTATAGTATGTATTACCTTTATCATAAAAACCAACATGCCCACCATATTTTGGCATTTCTAAATACAAATTAGGGTTGTTTTTAGCTTCTTTTACAGGGAAACATTCTGGAGATAAAAAAGAGTCGTTTAATGCATTTATAATTAATGTAGGGATAGTTATATTAGATAAAAACTGAAGGCTACTACATTTTTCATAATAATCGTAAGCATCAACAAAACCATGAGCTTTAGATGTGTATACATCATCAAAGGTTTTTAAATCTTTAATTCGTTTAATATCGCTATCTAAAATTTTATCTGGAAAAAGCTGTTTTTTACGTTTTAGTTTTACTATTAAATCTTTTTTAAATTTATTAGTATACAGTATGTTTTTAAAGGTATGCAGTTGTAACATTGCTCCTTTAAGCCAAACTGGAACAGAAACTGTTACTGCTGCCTTTACTTCTTTTGGTATTGTGGTACGTTCTCCTAAATATTTTAATATAACATTACCGCCTAGACTAAAACCGTTTAAATATATTTCATTGTATTTTTTTTGTGTTATAACATAATTAATAACGGCTTCTAGATCTTCACTAACTCCTGAATGGTATGATCTAAAGGTTTTATTTTCTTCTCCACTACAGCCTCTAAAATTAACACAAACGGCATCTGTGTCTTCTTTATTAAATAGTTTAGCTACACCTAAGGTGTAATGTCTTTGTGCGTTACCTTCTAAACCATGTAATATAATAATGAGCTTATTTGTTTTTTGTTTTGAAAAGCTCCAGTCTAAATCTAAAAAATCGCCATCGTTTAAAATAATACGTTCTCTTTCTTGTTTTACTCCTTCTACGTTTCTAATAATTCCAGAATATAATGTGGAAACATGACTTTGCCTAAATAAATAAGGGGGCTTATATTTTGATTGAATTATCGGCATTATTTTGGTTTATTTTTTGAGATTAAAGTTAGTAAATTACTTGTAATCTATTATGAGTTTTTTAAGTAAAAAAGCGCATCAATAAAATTAATGCGCTTTCTTTTTTAAACCTAATTATTGGTCTTTAGTTTTTAATTATCTTTTTTGTTGTTGTAATACCATCTATTGTAACTTTACAAAGATATAATCCTGTTGGCCAATTTTTAGTTTCTATTCTATATTTTGCCTCATTAGTTTCTTGTGATGAAATAACGCGTCCGTTAACATCTATTACAGAAATCTCTTTTGATGCTCTTGTATTGTCTAGCGAACTAAAATCGAAGTTTATATTATCCTGAGTTGGGTTTGGAAATACTTTAAATTCTTTTTCTATACTGTCTTCTCCTGGTTTTACAGCAAAAGATTTACATGTTGTTTCACTACAACATTCTCCTTTAGAGGTTAATCCATATATTGTTAAACATAATGTTCCTCCAGAAAATGGTTGTGCAAAATAAGGAGCTGTAGATACTACTGTTCCATTTATTGTCCACTCGTAACCTACTATTGTTGTAAACCCATTTGTTATAGATGCAGATTCAAATAGATAAACACCATTTCCTACTTCTGATACTTTAAATTTAGGGGTTAATCCACATTTAGGTAAACAAGATACATTAATATATATCTTTCTTTGTATTTGTTCTACACAACAATCGCCTTCTTCATTTATTCCATATACGTATAACGTTACTGTATGGTTACCACCTACTGGATATGTATGCGTTGGGTTTACTTCTGTAGATGTCGTTCCGTCTCCAAAATCCCATAAATAACCAACTATAGTAGTTGCACCAGAAGCGTAAGAATTGTTAGAGAAACTTGCTGTACAGTATTTTGTTTTAACATCAAATTTTGGTGTTATTTCACACTCTGCTGGACAGTCTTCGACTACTAAAGTCATAGAGTCGGTTAGTGTACAGCTGTTGTCGTAAACAACAACTACAGAATAAGTACCAGCTGCGAAAGTGGTAATAGTTTCTGCATTTACAGGTTGTGGAAAAGGGTTTCCGTTTAAATACCAATTAATAGATACAATATTTGGTATTTGTCCTGTAATATCTAGTACTGGCCATGGATCTCCTTCGCAAATTACTTTACTCTTACCGACCTCTAAAGTTGCTTTACAACAGCTATTTACAGGGTCGTCTGTATACCTTCCAATAAAATAACCTTTTGAGTTTCCTGACGAAAATGTATCTATTACTAATGGCTGGCTACCTCCACTAGAAAAATAACTTCCTACAAATACTTCTTTATTGTTAGAGTCTATTAAGACTTCTGCGCCATAAGATGAACAAGATGTAGAGTTTTCTGGCCATACACTTGTTCCATTTACTGCATTTAGTGATACTCCAAAAAAGTCACCTCCACATGGTGCTTTACTACTATTTTTAGTTACTGGTGTACCGGCTTGTCCTGTTACATAAACATCTCCACAATTATTCGTTTTAATTCTATAGGGTTTAGATGCTAAATCTCTAGACCATAGTAAACTTCCAGAACCATTTTTATTATATGCACGAACTCTTGTATCTTCTGCCCAATACACAGCATTATTAGTATCACTTACTTCTACATCATAACTTCTCCAGTTATAATTATCTGAAGTTGCATCTACCTTTAAACCAAAGGTATTATCAAAATCTCCATTACTATTAAACTTTGCTAAATATGTTTCTGCGGTCCAGGTAGACACAGATGTAAAAGAATATGGTGTTGTGCCATTATAAAATGTCGCTGTCCCTCTAAAGTGTCCAGATACAAACACGTTTCCAGAGTTGTCTACATCTACATTTACTGCATCTGCAATATTTGAGGCATGAATTTTTTTAGCCCAAACAAGCGTTTTTGATGGATAAGTATATTTTGCAACAAAACCACTATGTGCGTTACCTGTTAAAGTTGTACTTCCATTAAACGTTACAGTAGAAGACCCAGTACTTACACCTCCAAAATATCCCACAACATACATGTGACCATTTTTTAGTACTATTCCAGAAATTGTACTTGTTGCTGTACCTCCTAACTGTTCCCACGTTGTTGTTGGATCTCCTGCTCCTACTCCAGAGGTTAAAACAATACCTTTACCACTTTTATTGGCAACTACATAAATTTTAGAGTTAGAGTATTCTACTCCTCCAACACCTCCAGACATAGTACTATTACTTGAATAATCTATTAACCCAGTAATGTCTTTTGTCCATTGTATATTTCCAGCGGCATTAAATTTTCTTAATACTCTAGTAAACCCAAATCCCCAGCCATAAGTATAGACATTATCGGAACCATCTATAGCAGCATTATTAATAGCTAAATCTGAGCCATCTGTAAAATTCACATAATCCCAACTTTGGGCACTTGATAAATTGTAGCTAAACATAGCTAATACCAAAAAGCACAGAAAGGCTTTTAATTGTGTAGTTGTATTTTTCATAATTAATTAATTTATAGGCTTACTCTATTAGTTAGGTTTTTCAGCTTACACCTTTTAAGAGTGTTTATGAAAAATAAAATCTGTTACCCAAAAAAAATTAATTAATTATTTTTTTAGCTTTAGTATGGTGAAAATTATTAATGAAAGTACAACTAATGTGCTAAGAATATAATAGCTGTAGTTTAATTTTGAAGTTATCATTTTTGTTTCTATTGACCCATTAATTGTATTCGATGCCCAATAATAAGGTGAATTCTCTATTCCAAAATGTTTTTTTAGATACTCTTTTTTGGCATTTGCCAATGCTATATTTTTTTGTGTATTATTTTTTAGTTCCTTGTAAAAAGCTATCATTATGTCTGTATTACTTTTATCATTTGTATTCCATAATGAAGACAATACACTTTTTGCTCCTGCACTAAAAAAACCTCTCGACAAACTATTTAAACCTTCTCCTTTTACCATTTCGCCATCTAAGGTTTTACAGGCGCTTAACACCACCATATCTGCTTGGCTTTTTATAGTATATAATTCTGTTTGTTTCATTTTTTTATCTGCAAACCATAACCATGTTGTTTTATCCTTGTCATAATCTGCATGTGTACTAATGTGTATAATATTATAATTATTTAATAGTGATAAAAAATTTTGTTTTGTAGCTTCTTCACGCTTTAAAATTGTGCCATCTAATAAGGTGTTAATATTATCAATTTCAATTTCTGAATCTGTTAACTTCGTTAATTCACTATTAAATTCTATAGGGGCTAACGCTAAAAAATTAGATTTAGGGTTTCTTTTTACTTTATCATTTTGCAGTAAAAAATTTACAGAATAGGCATAACTAATATATTTTGTGTATAGTAAGTAATTAGGTAATAACGGGTTTCCATTTCTATGTGTTTGCAAAACTTCAAAAGGAATGTATGCTAATGTATAATCTGGAATTATAATTAGTTCTGCTTTATCTTTAATAATATTTTCTAGTTCTTTAAATAACGTTTTATAGACTTCTATTGCTAGATTATTAAAGTTTTTAAAGCTTGATTCGTCATAAAAAGGTTTAGAAATGAGTGTTTTTAATGTTTTTACTTCTTCATTTAACGTTTTTATATCTTTTAATTTAATTAATTTAATTCTAGACGTTGTTTTTGCTATAGCATAACCTTGGTTATCATCGAGTATAAATTCTATAATTGCTGTATTATCTTTTAAAATGGACGTATCTATAGCATTAATTGATGTGATTTTTATATCCTGTTTAGATTTAAAGTAATTGGGATAATTTATTTTTAATGTGTCTGTAAAAAACTGATATTCTCTCTTTAATGTAAAAAGTTTATTTTTAAGTTGTTCTCTATCTTTACTTATATTTTCATTTGCTAAGCTTATTTCTGTTTCTTTTATTTTAGAATTAAAATTTAATTCTTTTATAATAATACTATCTGGTAGTTTACTCGCTTTTCTAGCTTGTTGTGCTGTTAAATCTTCTAATAAAAGTAACCCTTTATTTTTTTCCATAAAATAAAATGCTTGGGCTGGTTTATTTAAAAGATAGGCTATCTCTACTCCTTTCATATATATGCCTGCCCCTCTTTCTCTCCATATAAGTTTAGACATATTTTCTGTACTACCCAACCTAATAATATCTACTAGTTTATCTGCCATAATAATTGCTTCCAGTGCCTTTTGAAGCAATTTTTTATCATTATTTAGTTGGTATTGTTTATAATAAAAACCAGCTATATCTTTTAAATAGCTTAATGCGTCTAATTTATTAGGAACATTGGACAGCTCGCTTTCTTTTGGTAGCCTATTTTCTGTAATATTATTTAAACCGTTAAATGCACTTAAATAGCTAATTTCTGCATTTTTATAATCCTTTGTATTAAAATAATAATCGCCTAAATTATTATTAATAAGAGATTTAATGATATTACTATTAGCAAGAGATTTTGCTTTTTGTAATGTTTTTAATGTTTTTGCATGTTCTTTTTTTTCTATATAAATATTGCTTAAATTACTATACACCAAGGCTATATTACTTGTGTCTTTTTGTTTTAAAGCTATAACTAATGCTTCTTTTAATTTTTTTTCTGCTTTATTAAATTCATCTTTCTCTAAAGCTAGATTACCTAATCGTTGCTTTATTATAAACAAATCGCTCTCTTTTGCTATTCTATTTTTAGAATTGGAAAAGGTTGTATTAATAGAGTCTGCCTGCTCTAAATGATTAATTATTTCCTTAGAGTATTCTATACGCCCCATATTTGCATATAAATACGAAAAGCTTAAATGGGTTAAAAAAAGTTCTCTTCTATCGTTATTAGCTACAAAGTAACGTTGTGCTTTCTCTAGGTTTTCTAGTGCTTTAGCAAAATCTCCTGTTTTTCTGTAAAATTTACCAAACGCCACATATACTTTAGCATGTCTACGGTCTTCTGTGCCTGTTGTTAAAAGCTCTTTGTAAGTTTTATACCAAGCATTTATAGCTCCACTTTTGTTATAAAAAACGCCTAAGTTAAATAGGCTTTTTTTTAATAAATCTGGATTTGTGTCTTTATATTTTCTTCTAATTATTACTGCTTTTTTAACACTTTTAATAGCTAATTGGAGGTCTTTATATTTTCCATAAAACAGTTTAGATATATCATGATAATATTGTGATTGTTCTAATTCAGTTAGCGCTGTACTATTTTCTACAATAGTCATTATTTTATTAAACTTTTCTGTGTTTTCAATACTTTTTGATTCTAGTATTGTATTGATTTTATCATCTAATTCATTATTTGCAAATGATAATAAAGTCGTACAAAAAAATAGTAATGTAATAATTTGTGCGCTAACTGTTTTATAAATCATTAATCGAGGGTATATGGATATTTAATATTATTTAAAGAACTTAAATATACCCCTGAATATATAACATCATTTTTTAATATCATAGGATTTACTCCGTTTGTATATAATGTTGCAGCTCTTGCTGTTGTTTCTGCCGCAGAAAAAGATGTCCCTTGGTGAAGGTGTGATGTATTATCATACATAAAAATAAATTCATTTGCAGCAGCTATATCTACTGTTTCATCTCCAAAATTTGCCATTGGAGCTAATGCGTCATACGTGCTTTTTATTCCTGTTGTTGTTAGTATAAAATCATATTCGTAACCAGATGGGTAATGTGGTATAGCATCTGTATCTATGCTTTTGTTTCCTGCGGATGTGCTTAGTAATATATTGTTAGTTGTTGCAATATAACTATTTAAAATAGCTAGTTTTTTATAGTACCAACCAAAACTCATATTAATAATATCTACATCTGGGTTATTAATGGCATATATGTAACTACATACTATAGTAGAATATTTTGTTTTACCTTCTTCATTAAATGCTTTTATAGGTAATATTCTAAATGGTACTCTTGCGTCTCTTAATTTTTCAAATATAGAATATGTAACTATGGTTCCGTGCCCATTATCATCATATACATCATTATCATCATTAACGAAATCCCATCCAGATATGTTTTGTTTTGATGGGTCATCACTACAACTTGATTCTTGCGAAGTATCATACAAAAAGGGGATGTTAAAACCTTCATAATTGTAATCTACTCCAGAGTCTATTACAGCAATAACAACATCTCTATTAGAAGCCGCTACTTTAGTTTGCAAATTTTTTAAATTACTACCATTTATATTAAATAAATTATTAGAATTAGTTATGTAGTATTGTAACTCTGATCCTTCTAAATCTGGATCTGCTTCTGTTTCTCCTAACCTACTTTTTATATTTTCGTCTGTATTAAAATGCCAAACTTCAATATCTTCATTGGAGCAAGAGCAGGTTTCATATTTAATAACATCATGGCTTTGCCTTATGCTTTCTTTGGCTTCAGCATCTATTCCTGGATTAAATTTTATTACTAATTCTGTTTGGGAATAGTCTAAAGGGTCTGGATTAGCTAGACTTGATTGTGTACTTATTTTATTGTACAAAGTTTTGTTTTCTTGTTCTGTTACAATATTTTCAGTTTCTACAGAACATCCTAATAGAATAAAAATGACTAAGTAAATTACAGCTTTTGTTTTCATTGTTAATTATTTTTTTGGTTTGTGTATTTACTAACTTGTTTTCAAAAAAAGTTTTTTGTTACCCACAAAAAAATGCATTATTCATTTATATTTACATTTCTAGCCTTATAATGACCAATATGAGTAATGAAAATACCAAATATTTTTGTGATAGTTTAATTAATGGAGACAATAAAGGAATTTTAAAAATATACCAATTAGTATATCCAAAAGTCCTAAAATTTGTTCTTAAAAATAGCGGGCAAACGGAAGATGCTGAGGATGTTTTTCAAAAAGCATTAATTCAATTTAGTGCACGATTAAAACTAAAGCGTGTAGAATTCCACTCGTCATTTGAAGCCTATTTATTCACTATTTGTATGAATTTATGGCGTAGAGAATTAAATTTAAAAAAAAGAAGGGTAACAAACATTCCTAATCAAGAACACTATGATGAACATTCGGATTCAATACAGGAATTATTAGAACAAGAAAAGTGGGAATTATACACAGAAATGTTTAATAAACTTTCTGAAAACTGTAAAGAAGTTTTAGGCTTCTATTATAACAAGGTTTCGTATGCAGATATTGTTAAAAAACTATCGTATACAACCGAATCTGTAGCACGACAACGTGTTTTTAAATGTAGAAAAAAACTAAGTGATTTAGTTAAAAAAGACAAACGATTTAAACAACTAAAAGCAATATAATGTTTGATGATAATATATATAGTTTAATTGATGGGTATTTAAAAAATACTCTAAATGCTACAGATAAATTAGAGTTTGAAAACAAATTAAAAGAAGATTCTGAGTTATATAAAGAATTTATTGTTCAAAAAGATTTATTTAATACATTAGATAAAAACTCATGGGCTTTTGAGGATCAACCTAACCCAGACGAGGTGAAAATTATTGAAAATTATTTAAATAGTAATGAGGCAAAATCTATTGCTTCTGTAATTGCAAAAACAAATACCGAATACCAAAACTCTAAACAACGTGTTTTTAAGTTGCCAAGATTTATTTACCCAATTGCTGCATCTATAGCATTATTATTAGGTTATTTTTTATTTTTTGGTGACTCGCAAACTACAGAAGATTTATATGCAGAATACAAAAACTGGAACGATTTACCTTCTTTAACTTATAGAGCTGATGATAATAACGACCTTTCTAAAGGACAAGAGGCTTTTAAAAATAAACAGTATAGAGAGGCTTCTACTATTTTTAGCACCTATTTAAAAAATAATATAAACCCTCAAGCAACAACTTATTTGGGTGTAAGCTATATAGAGTTAGAACAATATGATTTGGCTTTAAATACGTTTGATAACTTATTAAAAGAACAATCATTAGATAGTTCTAAAGGGTATTGGTATAAAACTTTGGTTTATTTAAAATTAGGAAATAAGACTAAGGCTTTAGAAACTATAAATCTACTTTTAGAAAAAGAAAGTCATTATAATTATAATAAAGCCAAAGCATTAAAGGCTAAGTTAGTTAAACTCTAAGGATGTAAATTTAAAATCTTTTCCATTAAATAACCCTTTATCACTTAATTTAAGAGATGGTATTACTAGTAATGCCATAAATGATAAAGACATGTATGGTGCATTAAGTGTACACCCCATATCTTTTGCCATTTTATCTAATGCTGCATATTGCTTCCCTATAGTTTCTCCATCTTTATCACTCATAATACCTGCAACTGGTAGTGGTACTGTATTAGATTTAGAAGTGGTTACAGCACAAATACCTCCCCTAGCTTCTATAATAGCATTTACTGCTTTACAAATTGCCTCATCGTCTACTCCTACAGCAATAATATTATGCGAGTCATGCCCGACTGAACTTGCTATGGCCCCTTCTTTTAAACCAAAATTCTTTATAAAAGCAATTGCTGGTTTTTGGTCTTGATAACGGTTTACAACTGTTATTTTTAATACATCATTATCTGTATTAGACACTAAATTCCCATCTACTATTAAAGCATTTGCTATAACCTCGTTTGTAATTAATTCGCCATCTAAACACTCAATAACTCTAATTTTTTCGGCTGATGATTCATATCTAAAATCATTAACTGTTTTTGTATTGGTATTAAAGTTATTTAGGTTTTTAAATTGTACATCTTTAATATAAGATTGCCCATTATTATATACTAATTCTCCGATAATATAGGTTTGAAGGGTTTTAAACGTTTTTAAATCTTCAACGACAATAAAATCTGCGAAGTCTCCTTTTCTTAATAATCCTACATCTAGGTTATAATGTTTAACGGGGTTTATACAAGCGGCTTGTAATATTTTAAAAACATCTATTTGTTTTGCCACTGCTCTTCTGCACAATGCGTTGATATGATCGATTATTAAATCATCTGGATGCTTATCGTCGCTACAAAACATCATTTCGTTATAGTGTTCTGGTAATAAATTTATTAAAGCTTCGAAGTTTTTAGCAGCGCTTCCTTCTCTAATAATTACTTTCATTCCTTTTTGTAGCTTCTCTAAAGCTTCTTCATAAGTAAAGCACTCATGATCTGTTGTAATTCCTGCTGCTATGTATTTTGCAATGTTTTCTCCTCTTACTCCTGGTGCATGACCATCTATAGGTTTATTATAATGCTTTGCCCATTCAATTTTTTTTAATACTTCGGCATCATTAAAAAGCACTCCTGGGTAATTCATCATTTCTGCTAAATACTTAATGTCTGGATTAGCCATTAATATTTTAATAGCGTCAGAATCTATAATAGCGCCTGCTGATTCGAAAGCCGTTGCTGGCACACATGATGGTGCTCCAAAATTAAATTTAAAAGGTGTTTTTTTTCCATTTTCTATCATGAATTCTACGCCTTTTACTCCTAAAACATTGGCAATTTCATGTGGGTCTGAAACTGTTGCTACTGTTCCATGTGTTACTGCTAATTTTGCAAATTCACTAGGCACTAGCATTGAACTTTCTATATGTATATGTGCGTCTACAAAACCTGGCATGATGTAATGGTTTACATCATGCTCTTTTTCTATTATTGAAACTATTTTATTGTTTTCAACTGTAACTTCACCTTTATATATACGTTTATTTTCTATATCTACTATTTGCCCTTGCAACTTCATCTTCTGTATGTTTTATAATTTGTTGTAAAACTACCATTTTAAGCTAAAAAAAGCGAGGACAAATAGCCTCGCTTTATACTTTCTATTATTTTAAGTTTTATTTCTTAAAATTATCTATTCCTGTTTTTAACCAGTTATAGTACTCTTCAACATCTGGTGTATAGCCCACTGGCTTTATTAGGTTAGCTTCATCATGGTCCATTAAGACATAAAAAGGCTGTGCATTGGCTTTATATTTTAATTGTTGTAATTCGCTCCACTTCTGCCCTATGTATTTCAGTTTTTTACCTTCCTTTATTTTAGATTCTAGAACTTCTCCGTTTGGTAATGGTCGTTTATCGTCTACATAAAGAGAGATCAACACGACATCATTTTTAAGCATATTTAAAACGTTTTGTTTAGGCCAAACATTTTGCTCCATCTTTCTGCAATTTACGCAAGCCCATCCTGTAAAATCAATCATTACTGGTTTACCAACTTTTTTAGCATAAGCTAAACCTAAATCGTAATCGTTAAATGCTAAAATATCATGTGGGGCTAATAAATGTGCACCTTCTGGCAAGTCTGAATGCTCACTACTAGACGCTCCTCCTCCTATTTTAGAATACCCAACGCCATAAGGCGATTCGCTATATTCTAATGGTGGAGGGAATGCACTAATTAAATTTAATGGTGCGCCCCATAATCCTGGAATCATGTATACAGTAAATGTTAGTGTAAAAAGCCCTAAAAATAAACGTCCTACAGAGATATGTGTTAATGGAGAATCATGCGGTAGTTGTATTTTTCCAAATAAATACAAGGCTAATGCTCCAAAAATGGCAATCCATATTGCTATAAATACTTCTCTTTCTAAGAAATGTGTTTGCAATACTAAATCTGCTTGTGATAAAAATTTAAATGCTAATGCTAATTCTAAAAAGCCTAAAACAACTTTTACCGTATTTAACCATCCTCCAGATTTTGGTAATGAATTTAACCATCCTGGGAATGCTGCAAATAATGCAAATGGTAATGCTATGGCTAATGAAAAGCCAAACATTCCAACTATTGGGGCTATACCTCCTTTTGAAGCTGCTTCAACTAATAAGGTTCCAACAATTGGTCCTGTACAAGAAAAAGAGATTATTGCAAGGGCTAATGCCATAAAGAAAATACCTATTAAACCACCTCTATTTGCTTGAGAGTCTACTTTATTTGCCCATGAGTTTGGTAGCATAATCTCGAATGCTCCTAAAAACGAAGCTGCAAATATTACTAGTATCAAGAAAAATATAATATTAAACCAAACATTTGTAGCTAGTGCATTTAAGGCGTCTGCACCAAATATTGCGGTTACTGCACTACCAAGTAATACATAGATTACTATTATGCTTATTCCATAAATTATTGCATTTCTTACTCCTATAGCTTTAGTTTTACTTTGCTTGGTAAAAAAGCTAACCGTCATTGGTATCATTGGAAATACACAAGGTGTTAGTAAAGCTGCAAAGCCAGATAAAAACGCTACAAAGAAAATACCCCATAATCCTTTTTTAGAGGAATCTGAATCTTCTGTTTTAGTTTTTGCTATAGCATTTTCATTAGTTTCCGTTTTTGCTGTAGGTTCTTTCTTTTTATTTATAACAAATTCAAACTCTTCCTCTGTTGGTGGTAAACATTTACTATCATCACAGACCATAAAATAAACCATAGTTTCAATTTTATGAATGTTTGGGTCTAATAGCTTTACGGTTTGCCTAAATTCTGCATGATCAGAAAAGTATTTAATTTTCATATTAAACACAGGGTCATCTACAACGTGTCCTTTTCCTTCTGTTGTTTTACCAACCAATTCGTATTTATCTGATTTAGTATACGTAAACTCTGTTGCTTCAGGTCCATCTGGCGGTACATCTTGCGAATATAAGTGCCAACCTTCATCTATAGAGGCTGTGAATACTAAATCGACTTCTGTATCAGATTTTTTCTCTATAGAAGTTTCCCATTCTACAGGTTCAAAAATTTGTGCTTTTACTGTAAGTATAGAAAATAGGACTAGTAAGTATGCTAAAACTTTTTTCATCATTTATATAAATTAAGATGTTTTATGTCGCAAAATAAACGTATAACTTAGTATTAACATGTTAAATAATGTTAAGAAGTGTTTTGCTTTATTAATCTTGCAATGTAATTTTAAAAATTCTCTTTGTTTTTTCGGTAATTTTATAACGATTATCCCCTCGATAATTAATGATCCAAACGACTTCATTATTAGAGTACAATAACAGACATTTTTCTTTATCTAGCAAAGAAAATTTCTCATCTTTAAAAAATTTACTTAATTTCTTTTTCCCTTGCATTCCCATAGGGTAAAAGAGTTCCCCGTCTTTCCATCTTCTAATTTCTAAAGGAAATTGTAGTGTATCGGCATCTACAAAGAGTTCATTTTTTTGGGTCTTAGAAACTTCATTTACTTCCTTAAAAATAATAGTTCCTAAAGGTGTTTTTATTACTTTATTTTCTTTGGATATTAAAATACTATTGTCTGCTTCATTTGCTATAACTGTTAGTATTAAATTCTCTCTATTTTTTATTAATCGATGTGTTTTAGAAAATACTTGTTTACCAGATTGGGCTTCTAATAGATTATACACATCTTCATACGCTGTAAACCCATATGCTTTAAAAATATGATATATATAGGCTTTAGGGTTTTTTAATGCTTTAAAAACCGATATATTGTAAGTTATAGTGGTTTTGGTTTCTTTAACTGTAGCCTTTTTTAATACATCGTTTACACTATTTTCAACAATATCTGCTGCATCTTGTAAATGTTGCAATGTGCTTTGAAATCCATTTAAAAGCTGTGGATTAATTTCTTTTAAAATAGGAATTACATCATGGCGCAGTTTATTTCTAAGGTATTTTGTTGATGCATTACTACTATCCTCCCTCCATGTATAATGATTCGTTCTAGCGAAATGTTCTATTGTTCCTCTAGAGTATGGTAACAAGGGTCTTACTATGGTATTATTTAATTCAGGAATACCTGTTAATCCATCTAAACCAGTTGCTCTTGTTAAATTTATTAAAAATGTTTCTAGAGCATCATCTGCATGATGAGCTGTTAATATATAGTCAAATTGTAATTGTTTAGATAGTTCTTTAAACCATGTATAACGTAATTCGCGAGCGGCTATTTGAATAGACAATTTATTATTGTTTGCATATCTAGAAGTATCAAAGCTTTGGGTAAATATTTCTAAATTTAGTTGCTCTGCTAATTCTAATACAAAGGCTTCATCTCCATCGCTCTCCTTTCCTCTTAAATTAAAATTACAGTGGGCTAAACTTATATTTAGACCTAATTTATAACATAAGTGTGTTAATACAATACTGTCTAAGCCTCCAGAGATGGCTATAAGTAACTTTTTTTCTTTTAGAAACGGTAATTGATTTTCAATATGATTTTTAAACGTTTTAATCATAATGCTAATTTACATATTGTCCAACCATTTAAGTACAGTTTCTATAAATTCTTCTTTGCAAAGGTCATGATGTAGCTCATGATAGCCCTCTTTAAACAATACTAGTTTTGCTTTATCTGTACTATTGCAAAACTCTTCCGCAGCTTTATAGTCTATTATTTTATCTCCTGTACCATGTAAAACAAGCATTGGTGTTTGTAACTTATTTGCGTTATTTAAAGCATATACTCCTGCGTTAAACACAGGAAAAGAAAACATAGGGCTTATTTTATTGTGTATTAAAGCGTCTTTACTATAATTTTCTACTTCTTTTGTGTCTCTAGAAATTGCAGTGATATCTAATTCATTGGATAGTGTTACCGAAGGCCATAGTTTATATAATAACTTACCTATGGTTAACTTCCATTTTGGTGGTGTAAAAGCAAGGCGTAAAAAAGGGCTTGTTGCTATTACTCCATCTATTGCATGGTTTTTTGTTAGCGTGTAATTAATAACAATGTTGCCGCCTAAGCTATGGCCATAGAGATATGTTCGTTTTTCTGGGAATAATTGTTGTGCTTTGTTTATAGTGTAATCTACTGCATCTAATAGCGCTTCATAACTTGGGCAATGTCCTCTCTTTCCCTTACTTCTTCCATGTCCATATAAATCTAAAGCTACAACAGCAAAACTAGATTGTAATAAATAGTGTATTACAGAATTTTGAAAACGTAACATGTGCTCCCCCATTCCATGTACTAATACAACGACTGCTTTTTCATGTTGTGGTTTCCAATATTGCCCAAACAGTTCTGTATTATGTAGTTTAAATGAAAATGTGTTTTCCATAACTATCCTATAAGTTTATATAGAGTAAACATTTATTATCCTTCTAATACTTGTCGCATTGCTTTGGCTTTCACTAAGCATTCTTCGTATTCTTTTAAGGGATTACTTTTTGCTGTGATTGCACCGCCTACAGAATACGATACGTATTGTTTTGTCTCGTTATATAAAATACTTCTAATAACTACATTAAAATCAAAATCTCCTTCTGGTGTAATGTACCCAACTGTTCCAGAATATAACCCCCGTTTTGTTTCTTCTAAAGCTTCTATAATTTTCATTGCAGAGATTTTTGGAGCTCCCGTCATGCTACCCATTGGGAAAGTCGTTTTTATTACATCTATTGGGTGTGTTTCTTTATCTATTTTGGATACTACTGTTGAAATCATCTGGTGTACTTGATCGAATGTGTACACTTTACATAGTTCTTCTACTTTTACACTTCCTCTTGTAGCGGTTAAAGATAGATCGTTTCTTACTAAATCCACAATCATTATATTTTCGCTTCTCTCCTTTTCGTCTAATGCTAATTCTTGTTTTAAAGCGTCATCTTCGTTTTTATTTCTAGACCGCTTCGCTGTGCCTTTTATAGGTTGCGATATTATCTTACTCCCTTCTTTTTTTATGTAGCGTTCTGGGCTAGCAGATAGCAAGTACTTATCTCCTAATTTAAAAAAAGTAGCAAACGGAGGTTTAGAAATATTATTAAGGTTTTTATAGGTTTCTAACGGATTAATTATTGTCTTTTCTGCGTAAAATTCTTGACAAAAATTAGCTTCATAAATATCTCCTCTATGTATATGGTGCAGTACCTTTTCTATTTTATTAAAATAGTCTTCTTTATGAATTCTTAGCTTAATTTTTACAGGTTCTTCCTCTGTTTTTATACTTAAACTTGTAGTTTTGATGGCATTAAAATCACTTTCAAATTCATCATCAACCATTTTTAAATATTGTAATTCTACAGTATTTCCTTTAATTAAAAATAGTTTTTTAGGTTGAAAAAAGTATAATTCTGGAAAGTTTAAACCATCGTAATTATTTGATTGCAGTTTTTCTACATCATTTTTTAAATCGTAAGTTAAATATCCTAGAATCCAATCGTTTGTTACGGTTTGGTATTCTTTAAATTTATCAAAAGCATCTACATGGTCGGTTTGTATAGCTGTAAATGCATCAACAGCTAAAATAGCATCGTAATTAGAGTAATGTCCATTATGGTGGTTAGAGTCTAACCAAACCGCATCATCAAATTGAGTGCTCCAGGTTAATAGTTTTTGCTTAAACGCAGTTATGTTTTTTACGTTATATATTTTTTTTTTCCTCAATAGAATATCTTTTTCAGATAAGTGCCAAATTTATTAAGAATCTCTCTATTTTCGTACAATAATTCCAATAAAAGACTTTACTAGACCAATCTTATGAATTCATTTTCAAAAACACTGTTTAAGAAACAGGTAATTTTACTATTTCTTTTTATAACATCTTTTTCTTTACAAGCACAAAATAATGATTCTTATAGTTTATTATGGAAAATTGAAGGTAAAGGTTTAAAAAAACCATCTTATATTTTCGGTACTATGCATGTTGATGATATTAGAGCATTTAATTTTAGTGATGCTGTATTACCAGCTATAGAAAACTCTGAAAAATTTGCTTTAGAAGTCCAACCAGATTCCATATTAGAAAGTGTTTTAAATATTAAAGAAAAAAATGCGCAAAAAGCGCATTTAAAGTTTAAAGATTTATTAGATGATAATGATTACAAAAAATTATCTAAACGTTTTTTTGATGTTCATGGCTATGAAATAGAAAAAAGTGATATAACAGATCTTGACGCTTTCATCTTTTCATTAAGTCCAAGTGAAGATAAAGAAACCGATAAAAATAACTTTGTAGATCTACATTTACTTGCTCATGCAAAAACAATGCGAAAAGAAATTATTGGGTTAGAAAGTATTGATGACCAAATGAATACTTTTAAAAATCTTACTAAAAATGAGCAAAAAGAGTATATACTAGACTATTTAAAGCATAATATTGAAGACTATAAAGAAAGTCTTGAAGAAATAACCAAGATTTATATTTCTGGAGATATAAATAAAATAAATAATTATTTAATACAGAATAAGGGATATACTTTACAACTAGAGCGTAGAAATAGAGTAATGTGTAAAAGTATTATTAATGTAATAACTAAAAACAAGTCATTATTTTCTGCCGTTGGAGCCGCTCATTTACCTGGAGAATTTGGCCTAATTGAATTATTAAGAGCTAAAGGATATAAAGTAACCGCAGTAGAAGCAAACTTTACAGGAGTAAAAGAACAATATAAAATAGACGACTCAAAAATGCAGTGGAATACTTTTAAAGATTCCGATTTAGGCTATAGTGTTGAAGTCCCTTCAAAAATAACGTCAGACAGTACCAACATCATTAATATTAATATTAGTGTAGACTTAACCAATTTAAAATGTTATACTTTTTATGCTTTAGATGTAAGAGGAAATAAAAAAAATGAAAATGACAGTACTATAATAGCAAGGATAATTAACAAAAATATTGAACAATATAAGGCCATAAAAACTACTAGAGAATCTATTATTATGGATAATGTTCCAGGGTATTTAGTGACTATGGAACTAGATAAAAACGAAGCGCTTGCTTCTGATTATTCAACTATTAAATCTGCCTACATTGCCAAAGATGATATCTTTTATCAATTTATTATTTTAGGAAATGATGATAATATTGAATCTAATTCTTCAAAAAGATTCTTTAATTCTGTAAAATTTATAGCTCCAAAACCTTTGCCTAAAGTAAAATCCACAGATTGGATTAGTTATACGTACGATACTGGAGCTTTTTCTATTGAGTTACCTACAACTCCAAAAGATTTGTCGCGTGAAGTAGAAAGTCCTGATAGCACGGGTGAAATGCTTACTTATGATTTAAGCATTTTTTTCGCTTCAGATGTAAAAAATAATAGAAATTATTTATTCCGTTACAACGATTTGCCATTAGGATACAAAATCGAAGATGTCGAAGCATCGTATAAAGAAATGTCAAAAGCTCTTTTAACACGAGCAAAAATTATAGGAGAACCAAAAAATATTATTTTTAAAGGTATAGAAGCTAAAGAGTACGAATTACTTATAGACAATAAATATCCTTCACTTTGTATATTGTTTTTTAGAGGGAATAGAACATATCTTCTTTTAAGTCAATCATCTAAAGCAGACGAAAAAATAAGTATAGATGAACGCTTTTTTGATAGCTTTAAGCTAAATGATTTTAAAGACAGTAATTTAGTTACTATTACAGAAGACTCTTTTAATTTTAATCTTTTAAAAAATAATAGAATGGATATAGATAATGAAGATTATTCTGAAAGCTATATTTATAATTCCACAGATTATTATACAAGAGATGAAAATAATGGAAACGTATATACTTTTAGTTTCTCTAAACTTAAACCTTATTTTAAAGTGGATTCTTTAAATGCTATGTATGATAATATTATTGATGATTTTAAAGGATGGAATGATTCTATAGTAAGTAAAGAACATATTAAATTTAGAAATCAAAATGCATTAGAGTTTCGTTTATATAATAAGAAAAGTAAATTTACGAGTAGGCATGTACAATGGTTAGATAATGATTTATTTTTTTTAGCAAGTGCCTATACTAGTAAAGAGAGCATAGATAGTAAAATAACTAATACTATTTTAAAAAGCTACCTACCACTAAAAAATACTAAAACTATAGACTATTATAGTTCTAAAACCAATCGTATTATTACTGATTTAAAATCTAAAGATAGTATTGTTTTTAAAAATGCAATAGGAGCTTTTAATTATTATGAATTTAACAAAGCAGATTTACCAAAATTATACAACGTAGTAGATTTAAAATATCCTTCTTTAAAAAATAAAGTAATGGTAACAGAAGCCATTGTAAATGAATTAAATAATATAAACGATGAGAACACTATACCCTTTTTAAAGA
>NZ_JBSHNS010000304.1:0-6317 GCF_053601635.1 Pontimicrobium sp. MEBiC01747 | reverse complement strand
GATATAGAACGCTCTCAAAACCTTATTGCAGATTTTGGAGATTTGTTTAGAGAATTTATTGCTTATAATGAAACCCACATGATTCCTTTAAAAAAATCGTTAGAGTTTTTAGATAAATATATGGATATTATATCTGTGCGGTTTTCAGATCATTTAACGTTTACTAAAACCATAGAACAAGGCGTAGAAAATTATTTAGTACCTAGTTTATTAATGCAGCCTATAATAGAAAATGCAATAAAACATGGTTACGGTTATAATATTACAGAATTAGAAATCAAGCTATCCATATACAAAACAGAAAATAACCTTACCATAGAAATAGTAAATAATGGTATCCCTTTAGAAGACAATTTTAATAAACTACTAGAAAAGGGGACAGGTTTAAAAACAACCCACGAACGCTTAAAAACCTTATTTGGAAGTAACTTTAATTTTAAGCTAGAAAATAGAAATGATGGGAAGGTATTATCTATGATTACATTCCCTGTAACCTAACAACGTATTCACGAATTACAATTCAGCTATAAAAAATGACAATTCGGTAATGCACTTTTTTAAAGGAGGCTATTCTGGTAGATATTTGCAGTGTAACTAAAACAAATATAATATTATGTATAGATTAGCTTTTTTTATTGTATTTATGATTGCATCATACTTACCAGCACAAACTAATTACGAAAAAGGAATGCAAAAGGCATTCGATTTATGGGAGGCACAAAAAACAGACGAAGCAGTTAACCTGTTTGAACGTATTTCGAGTGCAGAACAAGACAATTGGTTGCCCTCGTATTATGCAGCAGAAGTACTTATTTTAGATGGTTTTACTATTTTAAAAGACAAAGAAAAACTAGAAGGACAGTTAAAACGAGCACAAGCCTTTTTAGATGAAGCAACATCAATATCTAAAGATAACCCAGAAATAATGGTTTTACAAGCATTATTACATACTGTTTATGTTGCTAGCGATGGCGCTACTTATGGAATGTTATTATCTGGTAAAATAGCAAACTTGTATGCTACAGCTTATAAAATAGACCCTAAAAACCCTAGAGTAGTTCTTAATAAAGCCGAGTGGGATATGGGGGCAGCAAAATATTTTGGCAAAGACACTGCACCATTTTGTAAAGACATAGAAAAAGCTGTAGAACTTTTCGCTAACTTTAAACCAGAAACGTCATTTCATCCAAATTGGGGAAAAGAACGAGCAGAAGAAGTACTAAAAACATGTAAAGCAAACTAAATGTTACAATTTTTTAAAGACCTGGGCAAAGCATTTACCATTGGTGTGATTGTGTTCTTAATTAGAGGACTCATCATGTATATTAATGGTGTTAATATAGAAATTAATGAAGATTTTTATTTAGACTTTGTTTACAACCAAATGTATGCTATTGTGTTGTATATGGCTAATGCATATGTATTAACATATTTATTACGGCACTATAAAAGCAGGCTCTTTGAAATTAAATATTTATTGCTAGCAGCATTATTTTCTGTTATTATTTCTGTAGTGGCCATTTTTATAATGCGCTATTTTATAAAAGTCATTATTTATGGAACACCAACAGTAGAGTTTGTAGCTAACGAAAAAATGTTACACTACTGGTTTTCGTTAACCATATCAATAACAGTAACGGCTGCCTTTTATATATTTTATTACTATAAATCTAGACAAGAAAATAAAGTAAAAGAACAAAAAGTAATAGCAGGTACAGCAAGTGCAAAGTTCGATGCTTTAAAAAATCAATTAGATCCGCATTTTCTATTTAATAGCCTTAATGTATTAACTAGCTTAATTGAAGAGCATCCAGAAAATGCGCAAAAGTTTACCACAAGTTTATCTAAAGTATATCGTTACGTATTAGAACAGAAAAATAAGGATTTAGTAACAGTAGACGAAGAATTAAAATTTGCAAAAACATACATGTCTTTATTAAAAATGAGATTTGAAGATAGTATTGTTTTTGATATTCCAGAGCAATCTGTAAATCCAGAAACTAAAGTGGTACCATTATCCTTGCAATTACTATTAGAAAATGCTGTTAAGCATAATATCGTTACCTCTAGCAAGCCGTTGCGTATAAAAATATATGAAGATAAAGGCATGCTAATAGTAGAAAATAATTTGCAAGCAAAACAAGTCCTTAAAAAAAGTAGCGGAGTAGGACTTAGTAATATTAAACAACGCTATCAATTATTAACAAACAAACAAGTGAGTATATACGAAACTAAAGACACCTTTAAAGTGGCTATCCCTATGCTTACTAAACAAATAACAGTGATGAAACAAAAAATAGAAAAAGAATTTGATGATACATATGTAAGAGCACGTAAACATGTAGAAGAATTAAAAGGATTTTATTACAATGTTATTTCATATTGCCTAGTGATTCCTTTTTTAATATTTATTAATTACAGAACCTATTGGGAGTTTAAGTGGTTTTGGTTCTCTGCTATAGGTTGGGGAATAGGCTTATCTTTTCACGCCTATAAAGTGTTTGTAAACGATGGTATTTTAGGGCGTGATTGGGAGCGACGTAAAATTGAGAAATTTATAGAAGAAGAAAAAAATAACCGTTGGAATTAAAAACCTAGTATTATGAAGAATTATAATATAGAACAATATAAAGAGAAAGAATCTCATGGCCATTTTGAGAGAGAAGAAGCGTATTTAAGAGCAAAAAAGAAAGTAGAAAAAATAATGGGGTTTTATTGGCATTTAGCATCTTACATTATTGTAAATGCTTTTATCATCATTATGATAGCAAGACATTCTGGAGAAGATTTTTGGAGTTTTGGTACTTTCTCTACAGCCTTTTTTTGGGGTATAGGGTTGGCATTTCATGCTTTGGGCGTTTTTGGAAAGAATTTTCTATTTAAGAAAGAATGGGAAGAACGTAAAATAGCAGAGTATATGGAGAAAGAAAGAAAACGCTGGGAATAATAATTTTATCAAAAAAAAAGGGCATTATAACAGTAATAATACTTATAATGCAAGTATTCTAGAACTTAAATTAAATAAAGAAGATTCAAAAACATATAATGAGAGTAATAATAATAGAAGACGAAAAACCATCAGCAAGACGCTTGCAGAGAATGTTACAAGCTTTAGATATGGAAGCAGAAACATTATTACATTCTGTAGAGGAATCTATAGCTTGGTTTCAAAATAATGAACATCCCGATTTAATTTTTCTAGACATTCAGTTAAGTGATGGCTTGTCTTTTGAAATCTTTGATGCAGTAGAGGTTAAATCGGCTATTATATTTACTACGGCCTACGATGAGTACGCATTACAAGCCTTTAAGTTAAATAGTATAGATTATTTATTAAAACCTATAGACGATGATGATTTAGAAGCCGCAGTTTCTAAATTTAAAACAAGATTACCACAAAAGCAAAGCGTAACTTTAGATTTTAATGATATAAAAAAGTTGCTTATTAATCCTATAGAACGGGAATATAAAAAGCGATTTTCGGTAAAAGTAGGACAACATTTAAAGTTAATAAATATAGACGATATTGAATGTTTTTACAGCGAAAACAAAGGCACTTATTTATTTACAAAAGAAGGCCGAAACTATTTGTTGGATAATACCTTAGATCAGTTAGAAGAAGAATTAGAGCCGCAAGCCTTTTTTAGAATTAATCGTAAGTTTTTTGTTAATATCCAAGCCATTAAAGATATGGTGAGTTACACAAATTCGCGTTTGCAAATAAAGTTAAACACTTACAATGAGCAAGATATTATTGTGGCAAGAGAACGCGTAAAAGATTTTAAACAGTGGTTAGAATAAAAAAAGGTGCTTAAAAATAGATTTCAAACACCTTCAAGTTTTAATGTAAAATGATTAATTGACGACTAATAATTTAGACATACTAAAAGTACCTGTACTTACTTTTACAACATAAGTACCACTTGTGTTTGTTGTATTGAAATCGCTAATTTGGATACTTTTAAAAATAATAGTACCATAAGCAGTGTTATTACTTTCGTAGACTAATTGTCCCGAAAAATCAAAAATTGAAATATTATAATCTCCTGGAGCTGGCAATTTTCCTTTTATAAAAGTAACAAAATGTGTAGGGTTAGGAAAAAGTTTAAACTTTAATTTAGGCCTTTCGTAATCTGAGATATCAGAAATTTTTCTAATACTCCCATTAAAATATTGATTTACGTATAGCGCATCTTCATCTGCATTATAAATAATACCAGCAGGATAAGTATAAGTTGCTTCTGTATAATCCCCATCCATTGTGCCAATAGTACTTCCAGAAAATATAGCCACATCATCTAATTTATTTGGCCTCACCGTATAAATTTTTTGTTCTCCGTAATTAGTTGCCCACAATAAGTTATTGGCATAAGTAATAAATGCTAGATAAGGAAAGTTGGTGCCAGAATCTGGAATGGTAGCAATGTACTTTACAGTACCATTATTTTTTAGCCTGTAAATCTCTCTACCAATATAGTTACCAACATATAATCTCCCTTGGTTATCGTAAGTTAAACCTACAGGAGTATTCAATGGCGCTCCTGTAAACAGTTTAGTAATAGTACCATTTGGCTCTAGTTTATTAATACTTTGGTCGCTAACATTAGTAAAAATCATGGCATCACTATTATGTGCTTTTATAATATTTGAAGGAAACCCATCTGTTATATTAAAAGTCTGTAATAAAGTACCATCTAGAGCATACTTATGAATGTTTTGCCCAGAGTATTCAACAACATAAAGATGATCTTGAGAATCGAATGCTAATCCATTAGGATTTGCTAGCCCAGAAACAAATGTTGAATAAGTACCATCTGGAGCAATTTTGTAAACCGAATCTCCAGCAAAATTGGAACCATATAAGTTGCCCTGAGAATCAAATACCATGGCATCATCTATTATAGCATTTGCATCACTAAAAAATGTAGAAACTGTTTGTGTATTTCCTACATAACAAGTAAGAAATACCAATAATAAAATAATCTTTTTCATAATACGTTTTTTTGTTGATTAATAAATTGACTAGTAGTAAGTTAAGTGTTTGTAAATGTTAATTAAATCATAAATGAGTGAACAGGTAGTTTCATTTAGGGAGATTAGCTTTTGAATGAGGGAACGGGTTACAAGTAGTAATTATAAACAATTTGTAGTCTATAATAGAGTTTAATAAGTAGTGAATATCTGCAATTAAAGGGAGATCGCTATTTTTAATTTGGAAAAACTACAAATTATTAAAGTAGATTATTGAGTTTTGGAGCTTAACAATTATATTTGATAAAAATCAATCAATCAATGAAAAAGTGTCTCTACATTTTATTATTAGTCGTCAATAGTCTTTTTTCTCAAACTCCAGAATCTTTAAATTATCAAGCAGTGGTAAGAGATAACTCGGGAGATCTAATTTCGAATTCAGATGTGGGGTTTCAGTTTAATCTATTACAAGGTACAATTTCTGGTACGGTAGTTTATTCAGAAACGCAGAGTTTAACTACTAGTAACGAAGGAATAGTTAATGCAAAAATAGGTATAGGAACAACATCAGATGACTTTTCAAATATCAATTGGGAAACAGGACCATATTTTCTTCAAGTAGGAGTAGATCTCTCTAATGGTACTAATTATAATGTAATAGGTACTAACGAATTACTTAGCGTCCCTTATGCCTTACAAGCTAAGAAAGCTGAAATAAGTACATCCATAGTGCTAACTTCTCCCAATGGAACAGAGTATGAAGTAACAGTTAATGACGATGGAGAATTGTCGTTACCAACATCAAATCAACCTGCAAATATTCCTACAAGCTTATATTTATATGGCAGCTTTAATAACTGGGATGCCACTAGTGCATTACAATTTGGATACGATATACCTCCTTACGATAATCAATTTATTGGAATGAAATACTTTACCGCTGGAACAGAAATAAAGTTTTTAGCAGCTCAAAATGAAAATATTGTTTATGGCGGTAACGGATTAAGTGGCGAAATAACTGAAGGAGGAAGTGCTATAACAATACCTAATGATGGGTTTTATAGAGTAACAGTCTCAGAACAACAAACAGGGCCTTCTACTTTTGTATTATATTTTAATATCGATTCTATAAATGTTAGTTTTAATAGTAATCAAACAATGATTTATAGTGGTACTCCTAATGTTTTTTTGTTAACAACAAATACTTGGAATTCAGTTGCTAATTCTTTCAGAGTAGGTTCTGTTTTTTATGGAGATAATTTAGCTGACGGTTCTCTTGAGCATAATGGAACAGATATAAATATATCTAATGCCTTTAGTACAATATTTATAGATTTAACAATTAA
>NZ_JBSHNS010000303.1:0-5150 GCF_053601635.1 Pontimicrobium sp. MEBiC01747 | reverse complement strand
GTTTTATAAAGGTATCCTAAGTTATGTTCGCTTAAATGAGCATCTGTTTGCTGTTTAAGTATATATTCAAAATATGGCGTATTCATATTTCTATTTAAAACAGCTGGGTTTTTAGTTGCTATACCATTTATTTTTTCTCCTTTTAGAATAAGTGATAAACTATCGTCTATTTCTATTCCAGAAAATGGCATTTTTCCGTAGTTATCAATATAACGGCCTAACCAACCAGTATTAGAATAAGCATTACTATCACTAGCGGTATGCCAAATATCGGTTGACCTAAAATGTGAACGGTTTGGATTAGGATAACCTACATTATTAATTATAGACAAGTAACCTTTATCGTAAAGTTTTTTAAGTGGTGTTAATTTGTTATGAAACCCTAATTCATCATTTATTTTTAGAATATTAGATTTAGAGATGGCTAATGTTGGCCGACTGTTATAATAAACATCATTAGTATATGGTACAATGGTGTTTAAACCATCATTACCACCAGAAAGCTGAATAATAACCAGTTTTTTATAACCTAAAACGTCCTTAGTAACCGTTTCAAAAGCTTTTACAAAACTTGGAACTAAAAACAAGCTACTAGCTAAACTACTTTGTTTAATAAAATCGCGTCTTTTCATAATTTTATTTTTAACACAATTGGTATTCTGGTAACGACATTAATTGAATCATATATTCTTTAATATCTTTTGTAGACAATTCTTCTAAAAATTGCTCTGTATCTTTATCTATATTAGAAACAATAAGTAAGTTTTTTAATTCTTTGTGTGATAAGTCTCCATAGGTATTGTAGAAATCATCCCAATTAGAAGATACTTTTAAAAATTTATTTTTCTTACGTTCTTTATTGTAATAGGCTTCAAAAGAGTCTTCAAATTCACCTTTAACACCAACATTAATAATTGCATTATTTAATAGAAGAGCTGCTAATTTCATTCTAACCATTAATGTGTTGCCATCAATCCAATAGCGATCTTGTTTCCAACCTGCAACATTAGGTGGATCGAGTAGCGTTTGCCCCATTATTTTCTGCAAGTACAATAGTTGTTTTTTCTTTTGAAAAGCAATTGGCACAATATTTTGAATCCCTATAAACAATTCAATAGGTGATTTTATTTTTACTCCTATATTTTTTTCATCATAAAACCAATCTGAACTAAAAATATGATGCATTAGTTTTTTAATATCATAATCTTTATAGAATAATTCGGTAAGTTCCTCAAGGCGAGCTTCATTTATTCTAGGGTTGACAAAATATCTGTATATTTTTTCGCAGATAAATTTAGCACATTGTTTTTGTTCTAAAATAATATCTATAATATCATCGCCATTAAAATCTCCTGTTTTTCCTAAAAACGTTTTTTCTCCATAATCGTGTTTTCTAGAACGTAAAAAGAAAGCTCCATTTCTTTTAAACGACCAACCAGTAAACGCTCTCGCGGATTCCTTTATATCTTGCTCTGTATAATTACCTACTCCAAGGGTAAACAATTCCATAAGTTCTCGTGCAAAATTCTCATTAGGGCTTTGCTTTACATTTTGCCTATTATTAAGGTATTTACTCATTGATGGCTCTTTGGCTATAGCCTTTACAAAATCTTTAAAATTACCTAAAGCATTTGCCCGAAGTGTATTATTATATTGCTGAATATGCCAAATTGTATTATCACGACAAACAAAAACATTTGCCCAAAACAAAGTCATTTTTTCGTTTAAGACTGATGAAGGATTTACCATCCTATCTATCCAAGCATAATTAAGTTCTTTAACTTTCTCTCTACTCTTCTTATTCAAGGCTCTAAGCGCTCCATCCATCATTTTCAATTTCGAATACTTTTTAGGCTGGAGTAGCTCTTTAAACTCTGAAAGGTCTAACTGTAATGGTTCTACTTTTTCAGCATTTAAAAATAGTTCTGAAACGATTGCAGACTTAGATTTGGATTGTAACTCTTGAAATTGGTTATACCCAATACCAAATCCAGCTCTTGAATATAAATGTTGAACGTGTTTTTGTTTCACCCTTATAATGCTTTTAGATTTAGACACATTGTTTAACTAATGGTTTAATTAGCATCAACCAAAATATAAGGTTTCTTAGAAAAAGGGGTTAAATAATTATCCTAAAGAGTATACTATATAATTATTATGAGAGTAAAAGATAAATAGTAAAAAAAGCAAATTTATCTACCCAATACTATAAGGGTTTATTTCTATATTTATTAAGCTTAAAGCCTTTCTACTTCCCGATACAGAAATTAGCAAAAATATTTCCTAATAAATCATCGCTTGTAATTTCTCCTGTAATTTCTCCGAAATGATATAGTGCTTGCCTAATGTCTATAGCTAATAAATCGCCCGAAATACCTATTTCTAGTCCTTCTTTAACTTTATTTATCTCTTCAAAAGCCTTTAATAACGAATCGTAATGACGTGTATTGGTTACTATAGTTTCATTATTTCTAAGTGCTCCCGTATTTACAAAACCTATTAGTTTTTCTTTTAACTCCTCTACTCCTACTCCAGTTTTTGCAGATAGCAAATGTATATTTACAAATTCTGTTTTTAGAGCATTTAATTCCGAAGTATTTAAGGTATCAATTTTATTAGCTATAATAACTAACGGTTTTAAAGGAAAACGGTTTTTAATTTTCTCTATTTCAATTTTAAGGCGTTGGCTTTCGGTTTTAAATTCTTCGGCAGAAAATAGAAGAACCACTACTTGCGCTTGCTCCATTTTCTCGAAGGTTTTTTTTATCCCAATGCTTTCTACAACGTCCTCTGTATCGCGAATGCCAGCAGTATCTATAAAACGAAAACCAATTCCTTCTATAACTAACTCATCTTCAATAGTATCTCTAGTTGTTCCTGCGATGTTACTAACAATGGCTCGTTCTTCATTTAATAAGGCATTTAACAATGTACTTTTACCTACATTTGGTTCGCCCACAATTGCCACAGGTATTCCATTTTTAATAACGTTGCCAACTGCAAACGAATCTATTAATCGTTTTAATACAAAGGTAATGCGCTCTACTAAGGCTTTAAATTGCGAACGGTCTGCAAACTCTACATCTTCTTCTGCAAAATCGAGTTCTAATTCTATTAATGAGGCAAAATTCATTAACTCCTCTCTAAGTTTTGCTATTTCACTAGAAAATCCACCTCGCATTTGTTGCATTGCTATTTGATGAGAAGCTTCATTATCACTTGCTATTAAATCTGCTACAGCTTCGGCTTGACTTAAATCTAGTTTTCCATTTAAAAACGCCCGTAATGTAAATTCACCTGCATTGGCCATACGGCAACCTTTGCGTAATAACAACTGTATTATTTCTTGTTGAATGTATATTGAGCCATGACATGATATTTCTACAACATTTTCTCCTGTATACGAATTGGGGTTTTTAAATATAGAAATCAACACTTCATCTATAGTACGTTTATCGTCTATAATATGCCCTAAATGTATAGTATGTGTTTTTTGATTAGTTAATTGTTTATTTTCTTTTACAGATTTAAAACAGGTATTTGCTATAGTTATAGCGTCTGGCCCCGAAATACGAATTATGGCTACTGCTCCTGCTCCAGATGCCGTTGCCAATGCTACTATATTATCATTACTAATCATGGTGCAAAAATAGTGAATTGCATTTTATGTTAATGGTTTTTCTATATAACTATGCAGTTGTTATTTAATTATTTCCTCCTTAGAAAATCTGCTGTCTAGATATGGTACTTAATTTTAAAGATTTGTTTAACACTCAATTTTTAACAACCAGTAATTAATATAAATAATAATCTAAGAACAATAATCCATATTCAATATCTTAATATATTTGTAAAGTAAACAACTTAATATCATGATTAAAAAAATAGTATTCCTTAGTTTAATTGTATGCCTATTTTCTTGTAAAGAAGAACAAAATGGCTACGAGATTAACGCAAGTGTAGACAGTTCTGCCAACAACCAAGTCGCTCAATTATTTAGAATGGATAATTCTAACAGAATTATTGAAGATTCTACTACTGTAAAAGATGGTAAAATTGTCTTTAAAGGTAATATAGAGTCTCCAGATATTCATTTCATAACAATAAATAGTATTAATGGCTCTTTACCTATTATTTTAGAAAACACTAAAATGGATATTACTATATATAAAGATAGTTTACCTAAATCCTTAATAGAAGGAAGTAAAGAAAATGACATTACTAAAAAATATATAAAAGAAGCTAAGTTTTTAAGTGTATTAAATAAAAAACTTATGGAGCGTTCTAAAAAAGCGCAGCAAAGTGGAAGTCCTGAGGCTATGGCTGCTATTAGAACATCTTACGATAGTTTTATTAAAGTGGCTATAGATTTTGATAAAGCCTTTATAAAAGAGAATGGAGATTACACTTTTGCAGCTATTACATTAGAGCGTATAGTAAGAGGAAACTCTTCTTCTACAGAGGAAATAGAAGAATTATACAATTCTTTTTCAGAAAAAGTAAAACAATCTAATCCAGCAAAAAAGGTAGAAACGTATATTAAAGACAATAAAAATAAAAAGAAATCTGTTCCTGCCATTATAGGAAATATTGCACCTGATTTTTCTGGTTTAACACCTGAAGGAAAAACACTTTCTTTAAACGATGTAAAATCTAAAGTCACTATAATAGATTTTTGGGCCTCTTGGTGTAAACCTTGTAGAAGAGAAAACCCAAATGTAGTAAAGCTTTACGAAAAATACCATGATAAAGGATTAGAAATTATAGGAGTATCTCTAGACAATAACGGACAAAAAAACCGTTGGGTAAAAGCAATAGAGCAAGATGGCTTAACTTGGCCGCAAATATCAAATTTAAAAGGATGGAAAGAACCTGTTGCTGTACAATATGGAGTACGTTCTATTCCAGCTACTTTTATACTTGACAAAACAGGAAAAATAGTAGCAACTAGATTAAGAGGTAAAGCTCTAGAAGATAAAGTAGAGGAATTATTAAGTTTATAATACGACTTAGGTTATAAAACAAAAAAATGAGGTTTAAAAGGCCTCATTTTTTTTTATTTTATAGTTTCCCCATGCGTTTCATAACAAATAATATTACAATAGGTATCGTTAACAAAATGGTCATAACTAAATGATTAAGTAATATAC
>NZ_JBSHNS010000302.1:0-4973 GCF_053601635.1 Pontimicrobium sp. MEBiC01747 | reverse complement strand
CTTAATGACTTTATTGAGGTCTTTCCAATTGATTTACTTATTGTTTCTGTAGGTACAAAAGCACGGATAATAGACGATAATATAAAACCCAGTGCGAGTCCCCAAAAAATTTCCCACACCATTCCAAAGAAGGCTAAACATAAGTTAGTAATTGTCTCCACAAAAATCTATTCGTTTAAGTAAATATAATTGAAATCGGTTAGGCTTTCCATTTAGTAGGATTTAATAGGTGCAGATTTCTGAATTATGAACACACTATAAGTAACTATTGTGTAAAATGAACCATCGCTTTTTGTATTTTCGGTTATGCTCTTATACATAATTTTTGGTTTCTTCATTCTCTTCATTATTTTTCCATTTATTACATTGTTAAGAGAAGAAGCGTAAAACTATTTCCTTTAAATTGGTGTCTATTACTTATAAAACAGGTCCGTTTTTATAGAGAATTGTTTAATGAGAAGTAATAACAGTTTCAGAACATAATGATGCAAATGATAATCAATCAGACATAAGAAGTTGTAGAGGTACAAACGAAGCGGAGTTTTTACTGTAGCGTTTGAATATTTTTTTTGAATCCCCAAATTTGACAGAAAAAAACAACCAGAACTTTATAGAATGTCATTAGATTGTTTCCGCCAAGGTAAAAATATTAAAAAGAAAAACTAAATGAAAATCTTTACTCTCTTACTTTTAAGTTTTTGTTTCTGCCATTCGCAAGAAGCTCAATATAAAATAGCGCATAAAAACAAGAAACTTGGCACTTTGACAGTTACACAAACTCAAAATGATGATAAAACCATCATACAGATTAGTAGTTTTGTACGTGTTAAACTAATCCTTCATATTGACTTAAAATATAATTTAATTAGTGTCTATAAAAAAGGTGTTTTAACCTCTAGTAAGGTTAAAACGTATGCCAACGATAAATTACACTCGTCTATGATTATTAAAAAAGAGAAAGATGGTTACCATATAACTGAAAATGGAAAGACTTCTATTTATAATGAAGCTATCTGTTACAGTGGCGCCATGCTTTATTTTTATGAACCTAAGGATATTTATAAGATGTTTTCTGAAATTGACGGTTATAAAACTACTGTTAAAAAAGAAAATGAGCATACCTATCAAATAATACATCCGGGTAAATCGCATGGTAATGAATATATTTATGAAAATGGTCTTTTAAAAAAGACAGTTATTCATCATCCTTTATTGAGTTTTAGTATTACAAAAATGTAATTACCGTTCATATTTCAGAATTGTGTACATGTTATTGACCAGTAAATTTATAATTGTGTAATTACTTCTTAATTTTAATTAAAAATTAAACAATCTAAAAAATATATAAAATGAGTTTACTAACAGAAAATGTAATCCCAAGTGATCATGGTAGAATTTTTAGCACTAATGCTTCATCAGATGAGCAAATGAATAAAATAAAAGAAGCTATAGAGAGAGTTGATGGTGTAAAAGATGTAGTTGTTATTCAAGATGTTTTTCCTCGAGAATTTATTGTTCATACGACTAAATTAGTATCTGTTAGTAATATTGAAGAAGCGGTTAAATATATAGGTTTACATTGTATCCCTAAAGGTTTTTTCCCAACACTAGAAAAATGAGTATTAACGGAAAATAGTTTTCCGAAAAAAGGCGACAAAATTTTCTTATCCAACGTTACTGGAGAAAAACAAACACTTAAAATAAAAGAAGCTGTTGAAAATATTAATGATGTAAAAATATTGAAGCCTATTTTAACAGGAGTGCTTGCCGATAATGTACCTAATGAAATTCTTACTTCGGTCATTTCGATTCAATCGTTTTACAAACCTATACTAATCATTATTAGGTTTTATGGCAGATTGTTATGGTATTGGCGTTGCCTTACTATCTATAGCTATTTTTCTAATTTTTCTTACGGTATATATTGAACGTAAATAGTATATAAGTTTAATGTGGATTTAGAAGTAGTTTTTATTTAGTCAGCCAAATACCAAAAAATACCATTAAAAGTCCAATAGTAATAGATAGCAACATATATCCTAAAAAAGCAGCAATATTCCCATCTTTAAGAAACGTTTGGTTTTCGAGTGCAAATGTTGAAAACGTAGTAAAACCACCGCAAAAGCCTGTAGCGACTAGTAAGATCGTTGTTGATGAAAAGTTTTTATTCTTTAGTGAGAGTCCAAAGATGATTCCTATAATTAAGCAGCCAAAAACATTGACTGTAAATGTTCCTAAAGGAATATTGAATCGGGTGTTGTTAAGAAGGCTGCCTAGGTAATATCGTAACATACTTCCTAGACCACCTCCTATAAATACCAATACAAGTTGTTTTAGCATTTTAACTAAATCACATCGTTTCTGTTAAAAACCGTAAAAATTCAGTTTTTAATTCAGAAAATATTTTACGCTGGGTTTCAATTTCGTCTCTAAACGCTTTATGGTCATTAAAATGAATGTGGTCTAAAGCTATTGGATGCTCTTTTGCAAAGGTAGAGAGTTCATCTTCGTGAATATTGATTTTGTGTAGCAAGGTATCTACAACTTCATTATGACGTAAAAAGTTATTCTGAAAGTGTTCTACTTGAACCATTACTTCTTTTTTGGTCCATCGAGATGCCACTTCTTCTAATCGGTTTTGAAATATTTTTAGTTCGTCTTTTTGAAACGATAGTTCACTTTTCCACGCTGTATGCTCAAAGTGAAGGTCTGAAATGTAAATTTTATTTTTCATTATTTAATAGATGTTATTGTTGTTTTCTTCTTTGTTCTTTATGATGATTGCCATCAATATGATAAGTAATATATTTGTTAGTATACCTCCGTAAGCACTTATATTGTGGTTTGTAAAATCTAATTCATAAATATTTATAATTAGCAAAACAATAGCGCCAAGAATGATGATGTAAGCAAATTTCTTTTGAAACATATTTCAGTTCTCTTTTATTTTTTAAGCCATTCCCAGGCATTATCTAGTTCGTCAATATCAAAATAATGCTCTTTCCAAGGTGTAAATAAATTATCTATTTTAGTTCCTAGATTATATATTGATTTATTTGAGATTACAGCAATTTTTTTAATATCTTTTCTATCTTCAATTAGTAGTTTTAAACTCTCTAAACACGCTTTAAAGGTTATGGATTCTAGTTGTGTAATTAAGATTAAAATATTGACGTGGTTATGGTTAGTTTTTACTGAATTGATTAAATCCTCCAAGATTACTATATCGTCTTTTTGAATGACGCGGTTAGTAAACTCTACCGCTATAATATTTCCGTGTTCAATTAATGCTTTCATAATTATTTAATTATTAGAATTGGACATTTATCATTTTTAGTAATGACGCGTTCTGCTGTGCTCCCTAATAGTGTTTCTAATTTATTATGTCTAGTGGTTCCCATGATTACAAAGTCTACATCATTTGTGTTGATGTAGTTTAGAATATAATTACTTGGCCAACTATTAGTTTCTTCTATTAATACTGGAGTAATGTTACTTTTTTTGGTTTGATGTTTGCTAATGAAATCATCAAATGCCTTTTTCACAGTTTCCCTTGTGTCTCTCTTCATTTGTGTTTCTGTTCGTAACATATTGTAGTAAGGAATATCTGGTATGTCATAAGCGTGTAAGCAAGTAATAAATACAATTTCAGAGGATTGTTCTTGTAACGCAATGGCATTTGCTAACAGTTTCCCAGAGTGTTCAGAAAGATCTACAGGAACAAGAATATTGGTAAATGTTTTTGCAGAATTTTCTGGAATGACCATCACATTGGAGTCTGTTTTTCTAATAATATTTTTTGCTAGTCTACTTGAAGATTTATCTTTTTTGCCTAGTACTACAATGTTTGGCTTTTCCTTTTTAATTATATTTTGAAACTCTGAAATTACGCGACCAGAAATGGCTTCTACATCAAGGTTATTGACATTTTTATATGAATTTAATAAAGGTTCTATTTTTTCTTCTTTAATCACTTTTGTCATCCTATCAAAAGCATCATTGTAAGAAGAATAATAATTATCGTTATCGTATAATCTCTGTACTACGTGCAAGTGCGTAATTTTATCTATAGTTATTTTACTTGCAAAGAAATCTAGGTATGATGCTAGTTTTTGATCTTTTTCGGTTCCTGTTGTTCCTACTATTATTTTAAGAGATGTGTACATGGTTTTTATTTTTTTTAGTTAATTATTTTTTCTGGAACAAGTAAAAGCGGAATTTTTAAATGATGTATTAAACGTTTTTCTGTATGATGCCCAAAGAGTGTTTCTAAAAATCCGTGTGTATGGTGTCCAATAATTAGCAGATTAGGCTTCCAAAGTGAGATTATGTTCTCAATTTCTTTTTCTGGTCTGCCAATAGGATCAAATTCATGAATTTCAATTGCTGGGTGTGTAATATTTATTTCGTCCATTAAAATATCATGTCTTTGTTGTAATTGCTGCTCTACAACGTTGGGTAAAACCCCAGCTTCTATATTTCCAATACTGTAGTTTGTCACATAGATAACACCAACTTGCGCTTTTATCTTTTTTGCGAATTTAATACCATAATTGGCTGCGTTCATAGCCGAAGGACTGTTGTCTATTGCTATCAATATTTTTTCTGTCATAAATTTATATAGTTTGATATTTCTAATAAGTTACCGTCTGGATCATAAAAATAAACAGATTTAATAGCACCTTGGGCACCTGTACGTTCTACCACATCAGAGATAATAATAATGTTTTTTGAAATTAGTTCTTGTCGTACTTTTTCAACAGCAGTACTGGTGATAAGACATAAATCTGCACTTCCTGGATGAGGATTACGTGCTCTGGGCTCTACATTGCCACCTAGTTGATGAAGATTTATTTTGTGAGACCCGAAACGCAAAGCTTTTCTATTATTTCCAAAAGTAACAATCTCCATTCCTAAATTTTCATTGTAAAACTTACAAGCCCTACGCACCGAAGCAACTGTAAGTACCAAAT
>NZ_JBSHNS010000301.1:0-234 GCF_053601635.1 Pontimicrobium sp. MEBiC01747 | reverse complement strand
CATCTTCACCAGCGATTAAACTAAATAAATCTATAGTTGTAGAACTATCGTCACAGATAGTAATGCCTCCATCTGCGCCAGCATTAGCAGGCATTTCAATAGTAAGAACTACTGGTATTCTAGAGCTTACACAACCAGAGACAGTTTCTTCAGCTTCAGCATAGTAAGTGTAAACTCCAATAGCTGTATCGGTAGGCGTATAATTAAGTCCAGAAGCTAAAGCAGTACCTCCAG
>NZ_JBSHNS010000300.1:0-3468 GCF_053601635.1 Pontimicrobium sp. MEBiC01747 | reverse complement strand
CTCCTGGATTTGAAACAAAATGGCCTGCAAGATTTAATACTCAAAAAATTAAAGAACGAAAATAATTAGGTATGAGCGAAAACAAGAAAAAATGGTTTACTCTAAACCTAAACAGCAAACATAAACAGACTTCAAGCTCTTGTGGCTGTGGAAAAAACTCTGGTAGTTGTACTTCAGAAAAATCACTAAGTAATGAAGATTTTATAGAAGCTGCTTCTAATGCTGCTATTGGAGAAGAGAGACATAAAGATGGTTTTGACCAAGTATTCGACGTAAAAATGGATCGTAGATCTGCCTTTAAAAAACTTACAGCTAGTTTGTTAATTGGAGCGGGTGCAGCCTCTTCATGTACTAGTATTGTATCTAGTGATGAAACTAAAGAAAAAGCGCAAATAGATTGGGAAGAGCAGTTTAAAGGAAACTATAAACTGATGACGGATGACGAAAAGAAAGCTACTGTAAACAGACTGGTACGTTCGTACCAAATTAGAACAGGAAAAACATTAAATATGTCTTCTAAAAATGCTGAAGAAGATGTACTCTTTGGATATGCTTTTAACATTTCAAAATGTCAAGGCTATATGGACTGTGTAAGTGCCTGTGTTGAAGAAAATAATCAAGATAGGAATTCGCAAATGCAATACATTAGAATTCATGAAATGAAAGATGGTAAAGGCTTCAATTTTAATGAAGCTGATGATAATTATTATCATGAAGTTCCAGCTGAAGGTCATTTTTACATGGGTACACAATGCTTCCATTGCGATAATCCACCATGTGTTGAGGTTTGCCCTGTACAAGCAACTTGGCGAGAAAAAGATGGTCTTGTTGTAGTAGACTACGACTGGTGCGTTGGTTGTAGGTATTGTATGGCAGCCTGTCCTTACGATGGCAGACGTTTTAATTGGAGTAAACCAGAAGTTCCAGAAAACGAAGTCAATAAAAACCAACACTACTTAGGAAATCGTTTACGTAAAAAAGGAGTCATGGAAAAATGTACTTTTTGTGTACAACGCTCAAGAGCTGGTAAAAACCCTGCATGTGTAGAGGCTTGCCCTACTGGCGCACGTATTTTTGGGAATCTTTTAGATCCTAACAGTACAATTAGATGGGTCTTAGAAAACAAAAAAGTATTCAGATTAAAAGAAGATTTAGGTACAGAACCAAAGTTCTGGTACTTCATGGACTAAAATATATACAATGAAACAACTTAAAGTTTTTACAAGTTTAGTAAAAGATAGTTTAAGCACTATAACACAAGGTTCCAAAAGATACCATGTATGGATGGCTTTTTTAACTTTTGTAATGTTAATAGGTATGTATTGTTATTCTATACAACTAGAACATGGTTTAAGTGTAACAGGAATGACCGATAGAGTTAGCTGGGGCCTGTATATTTCTAATTTCACATTTTTAGTAGGTGTAGCGGCGGCGGCAGTAATGCTCGTTATGCCAACTTATGTTTTAAAAGATATCGATTTTAAACAAGCTGTGCTTATTGGAGAGGGACTAGCTGTTGCTGCATTAATTATGTGTTTAGCTTTTGTTGTTGCAGATATGGGAGGCCCTTCTGTATTATGGCATATGATTCCTGGATTTGGTGTTTTTAACTTCCCCAACTCAATGCTTACTTGGGATGTTATTGTACTTAATGGGTATTTATTTTTAAACATTACAATTCCTTTTTACATCTTGTTTAGACATTATCAAGGTAAAGAATCTAAAAAAAGTATTTATGTTCCAGGAGCAATATTATCTGTTTTTTGGGCTGTAGGGATTCACTTAGTAACAGCTTTTTTATATCAAGGCTTACAAGCAAGACCATTTTGGAACAATGCATTATTGGGACCTCGTTTTTTAGCATCTGCTTTTGCTGCAGGACCAGCTTTAATAATATTAGTACTAGCTATAATTAGATCTTTTACTGCCTTTAAAATTAAAGACAAAACCATAAAAAAAATAGCAATGGTAGTTACTGTCGCAGCACAAATAAACATTATCATGTTAGTCTCTGAGTTGTTTAAAGAATTCTATGCGCCTACGCACCATAGTGAAAGTGCTTATTATTTATTTTTTGGACTAGATGGTAAAACAGCCTTACTACCTTGGATATGGACTGCAATTTCTTTAAATGTTTTAGCAACTGTAATTTTAACTTTCCATAAACTTCGTAACAACTTAAAGGTACTATACTTTGCCTGTTTTATCTTGTTTATTGCTATATGGATAGAAAAAGGGTTCGGGCTAATTGTACCAGGTTTCATCCCAGGACCTTATGGAAAAATAGCCGAGTACACACCTACTGGAATAGAAATAGGGGTTACATTAGGAATATGGGCAATGGGCGCTTTAGTGTTTACTGTTTTAGCTAAAACAGCTATTGGTATAGAAACTGGGAAATTAAGATATAAAAAGAAGTAAAGTCGTTTATCTAACAAAAAAACTCGTTATGCATTATAACGAGTTTTTTTATTAAACCATTCAAATATCTTATCTGTAAAATGCTTGTGTTGTATTTTTATCTCGAATACTCTCACGCATATCGTTTAAATTCAACTCCTCAATATCAACTTCTCTTTGTTGAAAATCAAGAATTAGTCAAGGCGTATTATCCATTTTAATTAAATATAGTATAAATACAGTATTACTCTTATTCCTACTATATCTTTAATCTAAGATAGATAAATTTATATACAACCATAATTATGTGCTTTTCCCTAACTATAAGATAAATTCATTTAAAAATTAGCAAACCTATTTATATTTACTACATTTGTTTTGTAAACTTTAGGAGTAGCTAGATATCTAGTTTGAGACATATCCTTAGAACCTGATTTGGTTAATACCAGCGTAGGGAAAAGTTACAGTATGTATTACTGCACTTTTTATTATTCTAAATACTTCTCGTTTACATTATTTATAAAATTGATTTCTAAATCTATTAGATACTATTTTTAATACAAATGATAACTGTAAACATAAACCAAAAACAACACCAAGTCGTTAAGAATACTAGTTTAAAAACATTGCTAACACAATTAGACATTACTAGTACAGGTATTGCTGTAGCAATTAATAATACTATTATTAGTCAAGACGATTGGGGCGTTCAAAAACTCCAACATAACGATACTATTTTAATTATAACAGCAACTCAAGGCGGCTAAAACTACTATTTTAATATGAAGAAAAAAGATACTGCTCCAAAACAAGATGGAGTTACAAGACAACCCTTTCCTAACTCAAAAAAAATATATATTCCTGGAAAGATATATCCAAATATTAACGTTGCCATGCGAGAAATAGCATTAAGTGACACCGTAGACTCTATATCTAAAAAGCGTACTCCAAATGAACCCGTTACGGTGTACGACACCTCTGGACCTTATACAGATCCTAACAAAGAAATAAATGTGCATAATGGTATAGAACGTATTAGAAATCAATGGATTTTAGACCGTGAAGATG
>NZ_JBSHNS010000299.1:0-24199 GCF_053601635.1 Pontimicrobium sp. MEBiC01747 | reverse complement strand
CCAATTCGTTCCATCGTACACTTCTACAATACCACTATCTGACCCTCCAGATCTGTAAAACTGATCGAAGTCTAGGAATAGACCAACGGCTCCAGTGGTATCAAAAACTGGTGAGGTTAGCGTTTCTATTAATTGTGTACCGTTTCCATTGGCATCACTATCAACAAAAGCTCCAGCCGTACCATCAAGGTCGTTAAAACCACCTTGTTGTCCAGAGGCCCATGAGTCTCCTGTGGCTGCCCCTTCATCTGTAATGGTCCAAGAAGCAGGGATTTCTGTATCAAAATTTTCTTGCAAGTAAGTTTGCGCGCTAAGCGAAAAGCTAAATGAAAGTAAAATTAACAGTAAAGTAATCTTTCTCATTTATTTGGTTTTTAGGGTTAATTTTTGGTTATGCAAATGCTATTATATTCGCAATTTTTTTCTAGTAGCTTACAATGTATACTAATTCCTTATATAATAAAACCACAGATAGACGTAATGCATCCTTTTTCGATGAAATGAACACTTGTTAGTTACCTAAACCATATATTCTGTATAATTTTAACATTTTACCTACTAATTTCTACTTTTCTTTTTGCTTCATTTCCATAGGCATCCACAACAGTTATTAAATGAGTCCCTTCTGTTGGTATTATTGCCATATCATGAATATCTTTAGTTGTTCCAATAAATTCTTTATCGAGATACCAAAAGATCATACTTTCTGGTTTTGAGTGTGCAATTTTAACAATTAGATCATTTGTTTTTCCATTGAAATCTTTAGGCAAGAAAATAGTGCTTCCTTTTTTAGGATAGATAAATTGCATGGATGCTCTATTGTTTGTATTACAATCATTCCTATATGGCGGTAAAGGCTTGTAAAAAGGGTTTTTAGTTTTGTAGTAAAAGGCCATTAAAGGCGGCAAAACAAACCAAGGTTTGTGAGATACATTACTTAAATCTTCGCAAGAGGCGTTTACTTGTTGTTCATTTTTATCTACATGAATAAGTACATGGTATGGGCATGGTTTAGTTTTTAATCCACTTACTTGCACATACTCTTTTGTAATGTCTTCACAATTTACATTAGCACGATATCCGCTTTTTGTACAAATATTTATTTCTTGCATTTCATCATACGGTTTTTCGAACCAATTACTGCTTGGTAAAATATCGAAAACATCAAACAAAATAGGTGCAGCTGTTTGTACACCTACCAAACCTGGACGTCCTTCTCCATCGGCATTACCAACCCAAACACCAACAACATAATCTTTTGTTGTGCCTATTGCCCATGCGTCTCTAAACCCAAAACTGGTTCCTGTTTTCCAAGCAACTTGCTTAGAATCGTCAAAAAACTCCCAGTTTTCATCACTTTCTGGTCGGTTTACTTCTTTTAGACTTTCGTAGGTTAAATAAATAGAGGCTGCATCAAATAGTGTTTTTTCTGTAGATTTCTTTCCGAAATCAATAGTTTTAGAAACTAAAAAAGTGGGTTCGCAAAATTCGTTAGAAAAATACTCACTAGAGTTTTCATTAAAGTGGTTTAATGTTGAAGATAGGCTAGCATAACTTTTACATAGATCCCATAGGCTACTTTCTGCGCCTCCTAATATTAAGGATAGTCCGTAGTGGTTGGCATTATATTTTACATCTTTTAGTTTTAAGTCTTTTAAATAGTGATGAAAACGATCTAGCCCAAAATCCTGAAGCATTCTCACTGCTGGTACATTTAAAGAACGAGCTAAAGCCCGTTTTGCTGGCACGGCTCCATCGTATTCTTTATTATAATTCTCTGGTGCGTAATTACCAAATTGCGATGGCACATCTGGCACCAATGCATTTGGTAATAGGTCTCCAGCATCTAGCATGGCTGCATATAAAAATGGTTTTAAAACGCTTCCTGTACTTCTTCCTTTGTCTATAATGTCTACATCTTTTTGGTGTGCTTGTGTTGTTGGTGAGTTACCAATATAAGTTAACACTTCTCTCGTTTTTACATCTAAGACAAGTACAGATATGTTGTATATCTCATTTTGTTGCAATAGGTTGTAATGGTTAAATACTAATGTATTGGCTTGTTGCTGATATTTATTATTTATAGTTGTTTTTATACGTTCTCCATAATGTGTTTTCGCAACTTTTTGTAGTAAATGTGGTGCAATTTGTGGTAATGGATAGGGTTTTTGTGGTAGCGACTCTGCTATAGATAAATCGTAAGTTAAAGTATCTATAGTTTTATTTACTAATAGTTTTTTTAAAAGTCTATTTCGTTTTTCTAGTAATCGTTGTTGGTTTTTTCCTGGGTAAATTAAGCTTGGTGCGTTAGGCAATACTGCTAATGTTGCGCTTTCTGCCCACGATAAATCATTAGCATCTCTATTAAAGTAACGCCAAGATGCGGCATCTAGACCTACTACGTTACCGCCAAATGGCGCATAGCTTGAGTAATAGGCTAGTATTTCGTCTTTACTATGCCTTAACTCTAATCGTGTTGCTAAAATGATTTCTTTTAGTTTTTCTATATAAGTTCTGGACTGTCCTTTTCTGGAAAGTCTAATAACTTGTTGTGTTAATGTGCTTCCGCCTCGTTTTACTTCTCCAGAGCTTATGTTTTGCTTTAAAGCTTTAAATATAGATACTGGATTAAAACCCGGGTGTTTGTAAAAGTATTCGTCTTCAAAGTTAATAATACAGGTTTTAAATTTTTCGGGTACGCTATCGTTTTTAGGAAACCGCCATTGGCCATCTTTAGCTATTTTCGCCCCTAGTAAATCATTAGTTCTGCTTGTTATTACTGTTGCTGTTGGATCTTTAAAGAGTTCGTTTGGTAAGCAGAAATAATAGGCTATTAAAAGCACTGCCAATAGTGTTGACTTTATTTTGTTTCTTTTTATGTATGCTATTATTCTTTTCATCTCTGGCTCCTGCGAAGGCAGGAGTCTTATTAATTATACTTAAATTTTCTTTAGAGGTGGATTCCTGCCTGCGCAGGAATGACAAAACTTAATTTATTGTTTAAAATAAGCTTCGCTATTTTTTGTAAAACCTTCCGATTTTTTCATTTTGAAAAAACCACCTTCCTTTTTTTAAAGGAAGGAATCCACATATTTTACAGTTTCTATTCTTTTGTAAACTCGTACTCATATTCTACTTTACAGATTCTTACATTGTACCAATTGTACCAATCTTCTCTTCCTTTTTGCTGTGCTAATACATGGTCTGTTTGCTGTTTCCATTGTTTTATTGCTTCTAGGCTTTTCCAGTAACTCACTGTTATACCGACTTCGCTTCTTGCCGAATCTATACTTATAAATCCTTCTTGTTGTTTGGCTAATATTTCCATTAACTCTGCCATGTCACCGTAACCGTTATCGCCTTTGGTTCTGGTAGATGTAAAAATAACGGCGTAATAGGGTTTAAAGTTTGAATTCATTTTTTAATTATTCATTGATATAGTTTATACCTGTTCTCGATACGATTTTTCATTCTTCAAAATCACTCGAACTGACGTTACCGTTACTTTTTATACTCTTTCTTATTCCAAGTGAGTACTTGCACTCCACTGGAATAGTGTATTTTATCTGGTTTGCTATTTAAAAATGTAAACCTTGGGTACTCTACAGTAATAGAAGTACAAACAATATTCTGCATTGGCCACTCTATATGGTGTACATCGTATTCTATTATTTTGTTTTTGTAGTCCTGAAATACGGCATAACGCTCGGTTAACCACATATCGATTTCATCTTTTACTACTGGTGTATTATCTAATGTATATTCTACTGAAAAAGCTTCATTTAAATCTGTGTTTTTAGAGTGATAGCTTGTTTCATTTCTATTCATTTTAGAATAACGGTATGGAAATTTAGAGACTTGCTTTATTAGTTTACAAGACCATTTATTATTGGCTTCCATACTTAAAAAATACACACTTGGCTTTCCTTTACAGACTACATAGGTTCTAATATTTATTTCTTGAAAGTCTGATATATATGGTGGCTTGGGTAAGTGTCTTAGTTTTACGTTATTCATATCGAAAGCCACAACACTTACCCATGCTTTATCATTAATGGTATCTACTGTTAATTCTTTTGGTAGTATCATTTGAATAACCTCAGCATCGACTTCCCAATGTAAAAAAACAGCTTTATTCCATTCTTGATAGATTGTCCATGGGTTTACTGGATAGTCGAATGGTCTGTGACTGGTTTGTTTTAGGATTTGTTTTGGGTTCATACTCTTTTATTAATTATAAAAACAACCCAAAAGTTTAGCACAGCTAGCTTCACTAAACAAAACTTTTAAGTTCTATTTATTGACTACAATCACCATCTATTATATTTTGTACTGTTGGGTTGTATCCATTATGACTAATATCTAGACTACTATAAGTTCCATTAGTGAATAAGTTGGTTAATGCACAAAAATCTGTAAGTAAAGGATTAGGACCTGAAACTGAACCATTACTTGGACCTCCTATACTTAATTGAGACCCTACAGATGTTAAATTGTTTAAACCGTCTAAAGTTGCTAATGAGCTATTCCCAAAAATTTTTAGAAGAGTACCTACTGTTGTTAAACTGTTTAACCCCTCTAAGGATAATAGTGAAGCATTATTTGAAATATTTAAACTCTGAGGAACAGAAGTTACACTATTTAGCCCTGTTAATGAGCCCAGTTGCATATTATTATTAATAAATAAATTCTCTCCTATATATGTTAAACTAGTCAATCCTGAAATTGTAGTTAGACTATCATTACCTCTAATCCATAATAAGCCATCTATTGTCTCTAAATTGCCTAACCAATCAAAAGAATATAATGCATCATTATCATCTATTATAAAGTCTCCTGAAATTGATGTTAAGTTATTTAAACCTGAAATTGATGTTAACGCATCATTATGCAAAAGCGAAAAGCTACCAGAACTATTTAAATTACTCCCAGCAGAAAATGTTGTTAATGAATTATTATCTTCAATAGTTATACTTCCATTAGAAATAAGACTATCAAAACCAGATACACTTATTAAATTAGGATTATTTATTAAAGTAAATACTCCATTACTAGTTAAATTGTTGAAACCAGAAACTTCCTCTAATACGGGGTTATCATATATTAATAAACCAAGACCTAATATTTGATTTAAATTTTCAAAACCACTCATAGTAGTTAAAATTGGGTTCTCTCTAATTTCTATTGAAGCAACAGATATTAAATTATTAAAATCTGATAAAGAAGAAATACTATTATTCCAACTTATTGTAATGCTACCACTAATATTCTCAATACTATTTAACTCACTTATTGACTCTAAATTATCATTGTGTTTAATTGACAAAGAACCATTAATATTCGTTACATTTTCTAAACCACTTAAAGACACTAAAGAGTCATTATATGAAATTTCAGTACTCCCAACCGATGTAAGTCCTGTTAAATCAATTAATGAATTTAAAACATTATTTGCTCTTATATAAAAACTAGACTCAATAACACTTAAATTACTTAATCCCGATATATCCACCAAAGATTCATTTAATGTTAAAAATAAAGACCCCGTACTTTCTAACTCTGAAAACCCAGTAATAGAAGTTAATTGAGGATTACCTGAAATCCAAAGTGTCTTATTATTAAGCGTACTCAAGTTATTAAATCCCGTTATCCCTGTTAAACTACTATTATTCGATATTATAATACTAAACCCTGATTGGTTTGCTTGTGTCGTTAAATTATCAAAATTTATAATAGAAGTCAGAGAATCATTTGATAAAATATTTAACCTAAAAAAAATAGAATTTAAATTATCTAATCCTGTTAATGTTGTTAAAACACTGTTTCTCACAATAACAACTTCTCCACCTACTGTTGTTAAATTTGAAAGTGTATTTAGCGAAGTTATATCTGTTTCGCCACTAATTTCTAGAGCTCCTATTGTTAAATCCCCAGTAATTTCAGAATAACCAAACAAACCAAAAACATCTACTTCTAATTGAGATTCTAAAATTACATCACCATTGTATACACCTCCTATTGCATTTCCACACACATTAACCTCTTCTATAGTTGTGACAGCTGTATTCGGTATTATAGCTATTTCTTCAGAAATTAAACTACTTTCTATATCCAAAACTATCATAGTATAATTACTACCAACACAATATGTCATTGGGTAATTAATAGTCCCATCTATAATGCTTACTATTTCTGAATTTGAATAAGGACTTGCGCCAGATTCATAGATTAAAGCATATCCGTTAGTAATACCGCCAGAACATGTATTAAGTGTTCCTGTCAATAATGTTGTTTGTAATTCTGAAGGTAGATTAGTAACATTTATTGTTTCTGAAACATTAGATAGATAAGGCCCTAATGTTTCTGAATATACAATAGTTTCAACACATTCATCATTACCATATATATTAAATGTTATTTCTTCATTTATAGGAATGATACCACACTCAGTTCCATTAATATTAGTTGTTCCGTAAAAAATTAATTCTCCAGTATTGTTTCTTATAATCTCTACATTAATATTACTTAGTTCGTTAGTAGTTGTTCCATCTAATAACGTGTAACAAAAATTAATATAGTTAAAAGGAATATCACAATTCCACCAAGAAAAATGAGAAACCTCTGCAATATATTTATTTCCAGATTTTAAAGCTTTTCCTTGCTCTTTCCAATACCCAACTTCTTCATCAAAATACCATAAAGGCACTTCACTTGGCGAATTTTGATGTGTAGACGATATAGGAAACTCTATATTAGATGAAGATGTTTCAGATATATTTAAAGACTCCCCTGATGGTGTAAATAAATTTATACTTAACATACCATAAGTTTCCATTGCAGATGCTGTCCCATCTCCCCTCATACCAAATAACATTCCTGGCATTTCTGTAAAAATATTGGCTTCGTTTGGCTCTAAGTAGTGCATTACAACATCTACTTGACCTGAATAAGGTGTTCCGTTATCTCTAATAAAATCTCCTTGAAATGTAACTTTAGAACCATTAGGTAGACTTATTTCTGAATTTTCACCAGAATTAACACTTCCTATTATATCTTTTTTAAGAAGTGTAATTTTAATGTTATTAACTCCATTTTGATCAGGGATTATTACCTTACTACCTAGAACATATCCTTCTTTTGTAGCTTTAATTAGAGCAAAATTCTCATAAACATTTACTTCGTTTAATACAAATATTCCATTATGATCTGTATATGTAGATATACCTCCTATAATAACTTGTGCATTATTAACACGACCACCATCTTCATTAACGATTTCTCCAATAAAACTAGATTTTACGAGACTTCCAAAATTATTTTCTGCAAATTCAGTATCACTTATAGCTTGTTCATTTATTGAGTTATTATCTGATGTATAATCGTCATCTTTTTTACAAGAAAGGATTATTAAAAATATAAGAATTAGGGATAGTTTATTCATGTTTATTTTTTTGTGCAATATACTCTTTTCTTACTTTTCAACCTCAACCCACTGTCCTTTTGTGCGTACTAAAAACTCATTATCGTACATGGCTTCTGCTTGTACTCCTGGTAAATAATAGGTTCCTAGATACGAAGCATTTAACATGACATTAAAGGTTTTAGAGCTGTTTGTTTTTCCTCTTTTGTTTAAATCTAGATAGAAATTAACACGATCATCTCTTATATCTGTATAACGTGCCTGACTTGTTGTTGTGCTTCCAAAGGCTGTAAATCGTGTGTTTACAATTTCCCAACCCGATGGGAATATTTGTGTTAAGGCAATATCGTTTACACGTTCGTTTTTAAGATTACTTACATTAACAGTGGCTACAAAATCTTGCCCTTGTTGTAGTTTGCTAATATCTATAGTGTTTCCTTTTAAATCTTTGTAAGCGACACTAACACTTAACCCTCGTTGTTCTGCTAATTCTTGTCCCAATGGTAATTTCCCTGAGTTTAATACGCGTACATAGACTACGTTAGCTTGATTGTTTTTAAAGCTTAAAGTGTTATTTCCATCTTTTAATTTTAGCTCACGTTGTGCAATGGCACTCTTGGTGTTTATAGTTTCTGTTTTACCATTAATAGTGTAATCTAACTGTACCGATTTTCCGCCGTTAACTTCTACCATTTTTGCTATTGCTAATAAACTGTAAGCTGTTGTTTGTGTACTCATCCAACGGTTACTAGACAGGTCTTTTGCTAGTGTTTTTGCTAAATCTTGTGTTCGTTTATCTTTTGTTATTACCATCGTCTCTAATGCCATTGCTCGGTTTCTATCTACAGAGCCATAGGTGTAATAGTTATAGCGTGGTGGTTGAAACTCGATATTTGCCGTTTTAGAAATTTGGTTACTGGCCTCACTTTGTCCTGCTAGTGCATAGGCTGCTGCTAATCTCCACTTGGCTTCGTTAGAGATTTCACTAAATTCGCGTAATCTGTTCATAGAGGCTAAGTCTGGGCTTCCTGCTAAGGCTAATGTATATAGTCTATAAGCTTGGGCTAAATCGCTATTGTAGGTTCTGTAACTTGGTCTCCAGTTTCTAGCGGTTTCTTTTTGGTAACGAATCCAATTAGTCTTAAAGGTTAATGGTAAAACGTAACCTTTTTTCTCTGCTTCTATTAAAAAGTGCCCAGAGTAGCTTGTTCCCCAATCGTTAGCATTGCCTTCTCCTATCCAATAGCTCATGCCTCCGTTTGGTCTTTGGAAATTTCCTAAGCGTTTTATTCCGTTTTTAATATTAGATTGTATTTCTTGTTTTTTATCGAATGTTAAATCGAAAATATCATTTAAATACAGTTGAGGGAATACGCTAGAGGTCGTTTGCTCTACACAACCATGTGGATATTGTATTAAGTATTGTAAGCGTCTAGAAAAATCCATTGGTGGCATTGTAGAAAACTCTAATGTTGCTGCATTTGTTCCTGCTACTCCAAAGGTTTTAAAATCTAAATTAGTCGTTGCATTTGCTTCTAATGTTTTATCTAATACTCTTGATGTTATTGGGTTTGGATTAACGACATCTAATTCTACTTTGTATGTTGATTTTTCGCCATTTCCTGTGGCAATAACCTCAACGGTATTTATCCCGTTTGCTTTACTAACATCTAGTTCAAAATAGGCCATTTTTTCATCTGGTCTTTTAAATGTTAGTGCTTTTGTTTGGTCGCCTACTACTGTAATACCATCACTAAGTTTTAATTTTAAGTTTACATTTTTTACTTTATTTTCCATAGCAAATACGGTAACTGGCAGGGTTACTTTTTCACCAGGACTTAGTTTACGTGGTAAGGTTGCTAATACCATTAATGGTTTTTTAACTTCTACAGATTTATCTACACTACCATAGGCTTCTGTAGTGTTATTTCCTGCAACTACCATGGTACGTACTGCGCCTACATAATTTGGCATTTTAATAGTATGTGTTTTTCTGTCTCCTGCCTTTAATACAAACGGTCCTAAATAGGTTACTACGGGTTTAAAGCGATTTGCTTTTTTGTTTTTACCGCCTGCTGCGCTTCCATCTCCTCCAATTGCAAATATTTGGTCTACACTACCGCTATAGGCTCCTATAACATCATCGAACACATCCCATGTTTTTACTCCTAATGCTTCTCTTGCATAAAATTCAGACCATGCATTTGGTGTTTTAAAACGTGTTAAGTCTAATAAACCTTCTTCTACCATAGCAATGGTATAGGTCATAGCTTTGTTATTTTTTTCTGAAACAATTACCGAAAATTCTTGCTCTGGACGTAATACACTTGGCATTTTAATTTCTGGCTTCAGTTTTGTTTCTGGGTTTTCTACTAGTATTGGAATAACTCCGTATAGTCGTAATGGTAAATCGTTAGCGGTACTTGCATGTGGTTGTAATAATGAAATGTTTACAAATACATTAGGTGCCATCGCGTCTGTTATTGGGACATCTACAACGGTTTCTCCTTGTTTAGTTTTCACCCATTTGTGTTCTATAACTTCGGTTCCATTTTCTATACTTACTAAAGCGCGTCCTTCTGTTCCAGAAGGGAATGTAATTTTGGCTGTTTCGCCTACATTATAGTTTTCTTTATCTGCAGAGAATACTAGCATCTTTGCAGCATCCTTACTTCCTGTTGGTTGTCTTTTCCACCAATTTCTGTAAAAATATGCTGTGCGCCCTGTAGCGTGTCCGCTTTTTGGATCGTAAACACGAATTAAATAACGTCCACCTTCGTGTTCTGGCACATTTATATTAAAGCTTGCTCTTCCTTTAGCATCTGTATTTACTGTAGTATTCATAAATGGTTTATGGTACGAGCTTTTAGCGTATTTAGATAGATTATCGTACGAAGAGTTCCACCACCAGCGCCATTCTATTTTATACACTTTTACTTCTAATCCGTTTCGTTTTATTGGTTTTCCTTGGTCGTCTACCACTACTAAATCGAAATTCTGGTTTTCGTCTGTATAAAATGACCCGTATGCTCTACCTTTTGGTGATTTTAATCCTACAAAGGACTTATACGGTGCGTATTTTTTTGAAAAGGCATCCATAGAGAAGTCTCCTCCATTTTCAAATGCTCGTACTAAAAACTGAACGTTTAACATTCCTGGCGCATTTTTACCTACATTTAATTTATTGGTAATGGTTGCTAAGCCTTCTTCATTCACTTTGTTTTCAAAAATGGTTAGTTCTTCTCCAGAAAATTCTCTAGATGGATCTCTAAACACATAGTCTTTATAGTTTTTAAATGGCGAGTAAGCATTACTAAACTTCGCTTTTATTTCTGTTTTTAAGTTTTTTGCTGGTGCGCCATGCAGCCATTTTACTTCTAGATTTCCGTTTAACGGATTTGTTCCTGTAAGTACCTCATCTTTAAAATCGACTTTAATTTTTAAACGGTTTGGTTTTACGGTTTCTATTTTTAAGCCTTTATAAAATTTAGCTCCACCTACACTTACTTTAGCATTCCAATTTCCTGTTTTATCTTCTGTTCCCGTTGGCACTGTAAACTTGTAGAACTGGTTAATGTTTGATGTTGTTACTTTTTTGTATGCTAGTTTACCGTTAGGGTCTGTTATTTCCATTTTTACAGGATGCCCATTGGGTAATTTATTAGCAACATCGTTTAGCATAAAGGTTAAATGCAAGGTGTCTCCTGGTCGCCAAACTCCTCGTTCTCCATATATGTAACCTTTAAGCCCTCTCTGTAAACGGTTTCCTGATACATCAAACTTACTTAATGATAGTGAATTTCCATCTTTTAACTTTATATAGGTTTTATTATTTCCTTTTGAGACTATAGCAAATGCTGCTCGCTTGTCTGCTTTTATTGTTGCTAAGCCTTCTGTATCTGTTTTAGTTGTTGCTATTTCTTGTTGTTGATAGTTATATAGGGCTACTGTAGCATTGGCTTCTACACTAGTATTTAAAATATTAGTTACTGCAAAGTAATAATTATTATTGGCTCCTTTTTTAGCGATAACTCCTATGTTTGATGCTAATAGGTTTTGAGAGATTTTATTATTCACTCTATAATACGATGGTTTACATGGGTTTTTACGCTCTCTCCAATTGTAATTATTATTACGGTAACTATAGGTTAAATTATCCCAGTATTTTTCCTCTCGTAAATCGTCCTCTTCTGCAGTGGTTTCTCCATAATCTTCTCCATAATACTCTTCTTCGTAGTACTCGTCTTCATAATAGTCATCATTATTTTCAGAGTTTGTAATATTTTGGTTGCCTTCACAATTGTATAGAGAATACTCTTGTTTAAAGTCTACTTCTATTCTGTAAATTGCTCCAGGGTCTGCATTAAAAAACTTAGACAAGTCGACACTATAGGTTTTCCACTTTCCAGTGTTTTCTATAGCACTTTCCATAAGTTCAATTTTTTCTTTTGCTATACGGCGCCCTACATAACGAATGCTATTATCATAGCCTCCTGCTAATTCATTATCTTGAAGAAATTGTAATACATTATCTTCAAAAATCTTAATGACTTTTATATCTACTGCTTTTAAGTTAACTGCTTCAAAATTAAATTTCAATTCTTCAGAATTTGGCAAAATCACACCGTTATTTACTAAACGTACTTGTGGTTTTATTTGTTCGAAAGAAATGGTTTCAGAAAATGGACTCTTCAATTTATAACCCTCTGTATTTTTTATTCCTTGAAATACGTCTATACGAACGGTTCCTATTATTTTAGAGTCTGGATAGGCTTTTAATACATTTCCATCTACAATATATTTTGGGTTTTTGGTGTTTTGAATGGTTACTAAACCATCAAAGTTTTGTTGTTTTTTTATAGGGTCAGAAAAATTAATAGACAGGTATTGTTCTGGGCTTTGTACTACTTCCATTTTAGTAATGGTAAAGTTATTTTTCCCTGGAATGATCACTTTATTCTCGCCAGAGTTATCTGCACTTATTGCTTTCCCATTCCATTTTACTAATATCTCACTATCTTCAACTAATCGGTTTATGCTATCTATTTTAAAGGCAAAATATTTTGATGGTACACTTTCTTCGTCCCATTCAATTTTTAAGTTCTTTCCTTTCTGTGAAGCGTTTACCAATTTTTTAGCATCTTCTATTGTTATATTATCTGCTGCTTTTAGTGTTCCTAATAAGTATTGCCACTCTTTACTATACGATTGTAAATCGTTAGTAGTAATATTAAAATTAGGTGTAATGGTTTTAAATTGAAAGGTGTAGTTTTTAAATTCACTAGGAATATTTTTATAGATCTTTCCTAGTTTTACTGTAACCGAATATTCGGTGTCTGGGTCTAATGGTTCGTCTGGATTAAATGCTAAAAAATGCTTGTTTTTAGAGACTAATTGTCCAGAAACATGTGGTGTTATACTAACCAACTCTTCGGTTATGTCTTTATCTATACCCCATCCTTCTACATCTTTAGTTAAGTTTATCGCTATAGGGTTACTAACAGAAACTCTACCCGAAGTTGTGTAACTTATATAGTCTCTAAACTTAAAGACATTATCGGTTTCGGTTTCTTTCTTTTTACAAGACATTGCTAATACCAAGCAAAGTAAAAGCGTTAAGAGTGATTTTGATTGCATAATTTTAAAGTTTTTATAAAACTACATAAAGCCTTTTGTATACCTATATAAGCTTTACTATTCGTTGATTAGTTTATAGGATTCGTTAGCTAGTGTTTAGGATTCGTTTTTTACTATTCTTTAGTATAAATCTCTATAGTTAATTCGCCTTTAGCATTCATTTTTGCTCGATACATACCGGCAGTATTAAAATCCATAACCATATTTCCGTTTTTATCCACAGCAATGACACCTCCTGTGCCTCCCATTTTGGTTAATTTATTATGGATTACTTCTTTTGTTGCTGCTTCAAGAGACAGCTCTTTGTATTCCATTAATGCCGAAATATCATGTGCTACTGTTGCTCTAATAAAATACTCTCCCCATCCTGTTCCAGATACTGCGCATGTGGCATTATTTGCATAGGTTCCTGCTCCAATAATTGGTGTATCTCCAACGCGTCCAAAGCGTTTATTGGTCATCCCTCCTGTAGAGGTTCCTGCTGCCAAGTTTCCGTTTTTATCTAGTGCAACACAGCCTACTGTGCCTAGTTTATAATCTTTAATATCTGCATCGTAATAACCTGCTGTTTTTTTATCTTTTTGGTCGTCGTGATCTTGCTCTATTATCGCTTTCTTTTTAGCACGTTGTAGGGATTTAAATCTGTTTTCTGTATAAAAGTAGTCTGGTGATACAATCTCTAAGCCTTGTTCTTTGGCATATAAATCGGCTCCTGTGCCCGCCATCATTACATGCGGAGATTTATCCATTATTTTACGTGCTAAATTTATTGGGTTTTTTACGGTTGTTGTTCCTGCAGAGGCACCAGAGTTTAATGTTTTTCCGTCCATTATTGAAGCATCTAATTCATTCGTTTCTGCGTTTGTAAAAACAGCACCTTTTCCTGCATTAAACAATGGGGAGTCTTCTAATACGTTAATTGTTTTTTCTACAGCATCTAGACTACTGCCTCCATTTTTTAAAATTGTATAGCCTATTTTTATGGCTTCTTCTAATTTAGCCTTGTATTTAGCTTCTTTTTCAGAAGTCATGTTTTGTTTTAAAATGGTTCCTGCTCCACCATGAATAACAATTGCAAAATCGTTAATCTTGGTATTTTTAGCTTCTACTTGTTTTGTTTTTTTAGGGTTATCATCTGGATTAGGCACTAATTCGCCGCAATTAAAAAGTAATGCCAAAAGCATACTTAAAAAAAGTAATTTTTTCATAAATAGATGGTTTTTATAAGACGCTTTAAAGTTACTATTTTTAAAAGCGTTATGTCCTAAAAAAGGACTTTTATTAGTATATTCGCATCAAAATTTAATAATTCGTAAAATTCAAGTAATTATGGCAGCAGTTTCAGCTGATTTCGGAATAAAAGAAGCGCTTATAGAATTAGGTGTTAAAGATATAAATGAAGGAACTTCTACAGGTTCTAACAATTTTTCAAATGGTGAGATTATAGAATCTTATTCTCCTGTTGATGGTCAATTAATTGGAAAAGTAAAAGCAACGACTCAGGCAGATTACGATAAAGTAATGGCTACTGCAACGTCTGCTTTTAAAGATTGGAGAAAAATGCCTGCTCCACAAAGGGGAGAAGTGGTTCGCCAATTTGGAGAAAAATTAAGAGAAAAAAAAGAAGCTCTAGGTAAGTTAGTCTCTTACGAGATGGGAAAATCTTACCAAGAAGGTTTAGGTGAGGTTCAAGAAATGATAGATATCTGTGATTTTGCAGTTGGTTTATCTCGCCAGTTACATGGTTTAACAATGCACTCTGAGCGTCCTGGGCACAGAATGTACGAGCAATACCACCCACTAGGTGTTGTTGGTATTATTTCTGCATTTAATTTCCCTGTTGCTGTTTGGGCATGGAATACTGCTTTAGCATGGATTTGTGGAGATGTGTGTGTATGGAAACCAAGTGAAAAAACACCAATTTGTGGTGTTGCTTGCCAAAACATTGCAGCAGAAGTTTTTGCAGCAAATGGTTTACCAGAAGGAATTTGTAACTTAATAAATGGAGATTACAAAGTTGGTGAAATGATGACTAAAGATACACGTGTGCCTTTAGTATCTGCAACGGGTTCTACTAGAATGGGTAAAATTGTTGCTAAAGAAGTTGCTGGACGTTTAGGAAAATCATTATTAGAGTTAGGCGGAAACAATGCTATTATTGTTACTCCTGATGCCGATGTTAAAATGACAGTTATTGGTGCTGTATTTGGTGCTGTTGGTACTGCTGGACAACGTTGTACATCTACACGTCGTTTAATTATACACGAAAGCATGTACGATAAAGTAAAAGATGCTGTAGTTGCCGCTTACGGACAATTGCGTATTGGTAACCCATTAGATGAAAACAATCATGTTGGGCCACTTATTGATACAGATGCCGTTAAAATGTATGAAGCTGCTTTAGAAAAAGTTGTTGCAGAAGGTGGAAATATTGTAGTTGAAGGAGGTGTACTTTCTGGAGAAGGATACGAGTCTGGATGTTATGTAAAACCTGCAATTGCTGAGGCTAAAAATGAATTCGAAATTGTACAGCACGAAACATTTGCTCCTGTATTATACTTATTAAAATACTCTGGTGGTGTTGAAAATGCTTTAGAGATACAAAATGGTGTTGCTCAAGGATTATCTTCTGCAATTATGACGAATAATTTACGTGAAGCTGAAGCTTTCTTATCTGTTGCTGGTTCAGATTGTGGAATCGCTAACGTAAATATTGGTACTTCTGGTGCTGAGATTGGTGGTGCTTTTGGTGGTGAAAAAGAAACTGGTGGTGGACGCGAGTCTGGATCAGATGCATGGAAAGTTTACATGAGACGCCAAACTAACACTATTAACTATACTACAGATTTACCTTTAGCTCAAGGGATTAAATTCGATTTATAGTAGTTAACTACTTTATAATATTAAAACAGCCTTAGGAAGTGATTTCTAAGGCTGTTTTTATTTTTAAATGTTACAGATTTATTAAAAAAACATTTGATTTATTTTTTTAGTTAGGATTCCTTACTATATTTGCAAAGCAATAGTGCAATAAATCATAAAAAATAATTAAAATGAGTAAATCAATTTTTTATCACGCAGGATGTTCTGTATGTGTAAGTGCAGAACACGATGTTATTAACCTAGTAGGTGCAAATAATGTAGAAATAGTTAATATCGGTGAAGACAGAACAAGAATAGCTGAGGCTGAAAATGCAGGAGTACAATCGGTTCCAGCTTTAGTAACACCAAATGGAAATACTTTACATATTAACTTCGGTGCTTCTATGGCAGATGTAAAGGGCTAATTTTTAAATTAAATAGTTAGGATTCCTAATTTGAATATATTATGAATCCTAACTTATAAAACACAACTAAAATGAAAACAATTTTAACACTTTTTACAGTACTACTTATTGGTTCTACATTTTCTTGTGCTCAAGAAGATAATACATACAAAAATGAAGACTTTGCTATTAATAACGTTGCTGTAACCTATCATTCCGATTTAGATATAACTGTATGGGAAATAACAGTAAAAGGTACAGCAGGAAAAACAACACCAATTAAAGCAGGACAACTAGATGGTGCTCCTGTGCTGGGATATGTATTCCCAACTAATTTAAAACCGACTGATGTTGGTTTTAATAAAAACGGATGGTATTGTAGCACTTGCTTTAACCTCACATCCAGATTTTGATGACACACCACTTTGGGATGAAAACAATGATAAAATTTTTAATAATGATGGTATCATTTGGCATCCACATTGGGTTATTCTACACGAAGACAAAAGAGTTCCTGGAGGACTTGCTGTAAAGCAATTTAAAAAAGCTGACGATACAGTAGTACTACCTCCTACAAATCCGGGAATGCCAATGTACATGGATTCTCCTGGCTACCCAGTAATAACAAAAAATCACGTAATAAAAGTAGTTGTACCAAATTATAGAATGAATAATCAAACTGATTTTAATTATGATGGTGTAACCGCATTTATGAAAGTAAACACAAGTAAAGATGATTTACCAATGCTAGGCGTTTATAACATTTTTAGTATAGCAAGCGGTGATTTATCATTGCCATATAAAGTAAAAACACAATAAAATGAAAATATCAGTTTGGGACACTTATGTAAAAAAAGAAGATGGTAATACAATGCATTTCGATATTCTAGTGCCAAGTCATATCACAGATGAGCAAACCGTTTTTAATTTTGGCATGCATTATCTAAAAACTAAATCTTTTAAAACGAATTTATTAACGGCTAACGAGTGTCGTTTATGCCACATAGAACAAGCTACAGAAGACATGATAACTTCTATCAATACAAATGGTTATGCTATTATAGAAATGAAAAATTGCAATTAATTTAATTAGGATTACTAACTTTGCCTACCGAACAAACTTTTTTCGGTAGGTTTTTTTATTATGGATAAAAGTATTTTTAACCCCAATTACCAAGAACAAGATCTTTCTAGCAAAATAGTTGCTGGCCTTGAAAGAGTTTCGGAAGTCTTTAAAGTTTTGTTATGGGAAAAAGCAAAATTAGTAGGATTAAGCCCTATTCAAATTCAAATCTTGCTATTTATTGCCTATCATAAAACGGAGTTATGTAATGTTAGTCATTTAGCTAAAGAATTCAATATTACTAAACCTACTATTAGTGATGCCATTAAAATTCTTGATAAAAAACAACTAATTATAAAAGATTACTCTTCTACAGATAGTCGTAGATACCATATTCTTCTATCTCAGTTAGGAAAAGATATTGTTTCCCAAACTAATGATTTTGCAAATCCTTTAAAATCTTTAATTAGTAATTTTAATCAAACCGATTTAAATAGTGTTTATAAAACATTAAGTGAATTAATATATAAGTTAAATAGTACAGGAATTCTAAGTGTACAGCGTACTTGTTATGGTTGTAAATACTATACGAAAAACAAGGGTTTAGATTTTTGTAATTTACTTGAAAAAGCACTACACAACAACGAAATTAGATTAGATTGTCCTGAATATGAAGAAAAATAAGCTTTTTTATGTTTAGTATAAAAAAGTTTACTGCTAAATCTTGTATTTGTCATCTCTATTACTATTGTAAAATTATGTACATTAGGCTAGTCTTACACATCAAGTACTAATGAATGCTATAAAACATAAAAGCTTAAAAACACTGTCTTTGCTTCTTCTATTTATTATTGTAATGGCATGTAATGGGCAAGAGGCAAAACAACAACAAAGTGAGAAAACCTCAATTAGTAAAACAACGGTAAAAGAAACTCAAATTACCTACGGAACGCCTTTACTTGATGCAAACACAGTTCCTATTGGTGACATTGTAGTTCGTAGAGTGTTTCAAGACTCCAATGGTCATTTATGGTTTGGCACTAATGGTAATGGTGTTATTAGATATAATGGTAATACATTAGAGTATTTTTCTATTAATGAAGGTTTTGGAGGTATTGCTGTAAGAGGTATTGTAGAGGATAGTAAAGGAAATATTTGGTTTGCCACTTCTGGAGGGTTAACCAAATACAATGGTAAGTCTTTTATAAATTATACTGTAAAAGATGGGTTAGCCGACAATAACACTTGGTGTTTAACTATAGACCGAAAAGGAACTATATGGGTAGGTACGCTACAAGGTGTTAGCTGTTTTAATGGAAATACATTTATGCCTTTTGTACTGCCAGAAGGTAAACCAGATCCTACAAGAGGGGTTACTAGCGCTAAAATAGTACATAGTATTATAGAAGATAGCAAAGGTCATCTATGGTTTGCAACCAATGGTGGCGCTTATATTTACAATGGAAAAGGGTTGACTAATCTTTCGGAAAAAGAGGGCTTATGCGATAATAATGTAAATGCTATTCTAGAAGATAAAAGCGGGGTATTTTGGTTTGCAACGTCTCATAAAGGTATTTGCTATTGGGATGGTAAAACCTTTACTAATGTTACAGAAAAAGAGGGTGTTATTGGTACCGAAGGCTGGAGTTTATATGAAGATAGTAAGGGTAATATCTGGTTTCCAATTGAACATTCGGGTGTTTATCGCTACGATGGCGAAAGGTTTACTAATTTCCATAACAAAGATGGGTTGGCTTCTGGCTCTATACAAACCATTTATGAAGATAATGAGGGCATTTTTTGGTTAGGTGGCTGGATGTCTCTTTATCGGTATGATGGGACAGGTTTTTTAAAGGTTACCAAATAAATTATTGCTTCATTTTTTAAATACATTTTAAATGGCTATGAATATTCATATAGAAACTGATCGACTTATTTTAAGAGATTTAGAACTCACAGATGCACAAGGTATTTTTGAATTAGACTCAGATTCTGAAGTTCATGAGTATCTAGGAAATCACCCTATTAAAACACTTGAAGAAGCAGAAGGCATTATCCGTTTTATTAGAAATCAATATATAACTAACGGTATTGGTCGCTGGGCTATTATTGATAAAAAAACAAAAGAGTTTATTGGTTGGTCTGGATTAAAATATGAAGAAGCGTTACGAGATAACTTTAGTTATTACGATTTAGGTTATAGGCTTATTAAAAAGTATTGGGGACGAGGTATTGCTACAGAAACCGCTATTGCTTCCCTAAAGCATGGGTTTAACACTCTTAATTTAAATGAAATTTGTGCTGCTGCAGATGTAAATAATATGGGCTCTAATAAAATATTACAAAAGATAGGTATGCAGTTTAAGGAAACCTTTAATTATGATAACGCTTTACATAATTGGTACGCCATTACAAAAAATGAATGGTTACATCAGTAAGCTCTTGTGTAAAATATATTCTATAGAATATAATTGTTGAAAAAATCAATTTTAACAGTATTACACTGTAACATTATTAAAAATCGTCCTACATATAGTTATATATATTTAAACTATGGGCTCTGGTGCTGGACATATAATGGATATGAATAATCGGTTAAAACAAAACCGAGCATTACGTACTAGTAATAAGGCTAAGTTTAGAGAAAACAACCGCAATACTATATACTCTAAAAATAATACTAAAAGTAAAAAATTAAGCTTTAAAACCATTTCACAAGAAAAATTAAACGTTATTAAACAACAAATCTGTATTCGTGCTAAAAAACAAAATAGAAGCGAACGTATTATAGGTTTCGTTTGCATTCTTATTGTATTCTTAATACTTCAATGGGTCATTTTTTAATAAATAAAAAAGCCCCGGTTTAAAAAAATACCGAGGCTTTCTATCGAAAATTAGTTGGTAGCTAAATTCTTTTATCTTTTAATAAACTTTTTAGTAATTACTGTTTCTTTTGTATTAACGTTTATAAAATATAATCCGCTTTCTAAGTTTCTTACATTTATTTCGTTTGATAAACGCCCTTTAATTACAGTTTGTCCAGCCATATTTACAATAGTATAATTGCCTTGTAAATCGCCTTGCGTTTTAATGTATAATACAGCTCCTTTTACTGGGTTTGGATATACACTAAAATCTAAAATAGTATCACTTTCACTTACATGGATTAAATCCTCTCCTCTAGAGGTTCCAGAGGCTGTTAAATTAATATTATCTATTGCTATATCTGCTTGCCAAGTGCTTCCTGTTACTCTATTAAATCGTAATTGAATACCTCCACCTACATAGGCAGATAAATTAACGCTTTGTGTTAACCAAGAATTACCTTGATTTCCTGTTTGGTTCCAAACACTTGTCCATGTTGCGCCATTATCATTACTTACTTCTAAAGCAATACTTCCCATATCGGCAGCTCCAAACATGTGATAACTAAAATCGAACGTTGCAGATGTCTGTCCGCTTAAATCATAACAAGGTGATGTAATTATTGCGCTTTTATTAGGGTATCCTGTTCCATTACCAGAAGCCTCTACATAAATATAATTAGACCCTTCTGCTGCGCTTGATGGTCCTGTGTTATTAGATGGGGTTCCATTGGCATCTACTGTCCAATTAATATCGTCTGCAGTGGATTGTGTCCAATCTCCTAAATCTGGTTCAAACCCTTCTGTATATGGGTATGCAGTAATACCTCCTGTACAACCAGTATTAGTAACAGTACCTTCGGTTAAGTTAATGGCATCTAAAGCTATATCTGCTTGCCAAGTACTACCAGTAACTCTATTAAATCGCAATTGTAAATCTCCGCCTACATATGCCGCAAGGTTAACATTAGCAGTTAACCAAGAGTTTCCTTTATTTCCTGTTTCACTCCAAATGGATGCCCAAGTTGTTCCATTATCGCTACTGGCTTCTAATGCTATGGTTCCCATATCTGTAGCTCCAAACATATGATAACTAAAACTAAATGTCGCTTCAGTTAATCCGCTTAAATCAAAACAAGGAGAATTAAGTATTGTGCTTTTATTTGGGTACCCTGTTCCATTCCCTGAAGCTTCTACATAAATGTAATTAGATCCTTCTGTTGCACTTGATGGCCCTGTATTATTTGATGGGGTTCCACTAGCGTCAATAGTCCAATCTATATCGTCTGCACTAGACTGTGTCCACGCTCCTAAACCTGTTTCAAACCCTTCTGCGTATGGAAATGTGCTAATACCTTCAGAACACCCAGAGCTTGTAGCATTTACAACTACTGTTCTTACAACTTCTATTGCTGCATTTCCAGCTGCATCACTTACATTATAGGTTATTGTGTACGTTCCTTCTGATGCTGTATTAACAGAACCTGATGTAACAATATTTGCTGTTATGTCTCCATCAATATTATCTGTTGCTGTAGCCCCTGCATCTGTATATACATCTCCAACATTTATGTTTACTGTAGCAGTACCTAAAAGTGTAATAACTGGTGCTGTTGTATCTGCACCAGCTCCTGTAATGTTTACAGTATAGTCTTCTACTTCTCCATATTGAAAAGATTCGCATGGTGTTTGAGCCGCATTATATTTCATAGACACACGCATTCTTGTCGTTCCTTCTGTTGCGCTATTTGGCACTGTAAATGTTCCACTTACAGGTGTTGTTTGTATTGGTGCTTGTGTAAACACTTGCTCTCCTGCGTCTTCAAAATCACCATCTTTATTATAATCTATCCAAACTGCATAGGCTTCATTATATACTGTTCCAGTCCACGTTGGCGTTATTGTTATTGTTGCTGCCGCTTGTTTAGCTAAATCTGTAGATTGCGATGTAAAATTGGCATATCCTCCTGCTGCTGCACCAGATGTATTATCTATGGTTCCTAATTGCACTCTAGAAATATACTCATCACTTACATCATTTCCATTAGATGCACAGTAATTTAACTGCACTTCGGTTGTTGTAAAATTAATAGAACTACTGTATGCAGAATTAGCGCCTCCAGAGCATTTGCTTCTTACTTGGGCTTCATATTGTGTTAATGCATTTAAACCTGACAATGCAGAAGAAGTTCCTGTTACGGCATTTGTTATCCATGTAGCTGTACCAGTTTCTCTGTAGCGTAAATCGTAGGTTGCTGCTGTAACAGCATTCCAACTTAGTGTTGCTGTAGATGCTCCTACATTAGAAGCTGCTAAACCAGTTGGTACAGATGCTGTACATGATACTTGACCGCTAATAGTAAAATTAGTATTAGAAATATCAAAGAAGATATTATTAGCGCCTCTTACCATAATTCTATTTTGCGAACCTTGATTATTAGGCACTACAATATCGTGAGCCCCGTCATTAGTAACTCCAGACGCTAAAGTTATTGGGTAGGTATCTCCTCCATCTGTTGACAAGAAAATATCTACATTAGCGGCATTAACTCCGTTTCCTGTTGTGCCAGCGACATCCCAAGTTACTGACTGTGTTGTACCTGCGCTCCATGTTACATTAGTATTTGGTGCATTCACTACAAATGGTCCTGCTGTACCATTAACGTTAACAACCATATCGTCGCTATTATTATTTGCCCCTCCTGCTCTATTATCTCTAACTGTAAGCCTAAAGTTTAATGTTCTTGCTACGTTTGGTACGGCTTCCCATTCCCATGCTGTTGCGCCAGTTTTTATGGTAGCTAATCTTGGAAAATAACGCTTAGTATCTGTAGTAGGGTTGTATGATCTAAATGCTGGGCCTGATGTAGCTGTTACACTTGGTTTTTGTGTTGCTGAATTATTTTCATCAAATTGCTCCCAACAGTAGGTTAATACATCTTGAGAGTTCGCATCAGAGCCTGTACCTGTTAATACAAAAGCTGTTCCTTTAGGAATTGTGTAATTTACTCCTGCATTTGCTGTTGGCACAGCATTATTAGTGTTAGTGTTAGTTTGACAGCTTGTTGTTTTTACATAATTTGTTATTTGTTGTATTGTTACACCATGAAAATATGGGTCACTATTAGATTGTACATCTGTATTGGCTCCTGTAATTCCTGCATACCCCATTATTGTGCTACCACTTCCTGGTTCCATTTGTACATTTGTGCCTTCATTTCCTCCATGTGTCCAGGTATGGTTTCCTCCAAATTGGTGTCCGATTTCATGGGCTACAAAATCTACATCAAAAGGGTCTCCTTCTGGTGTATTAAGCGATGTCCAACCACTTCCTTTTTGTCCGTTTACACATACACAGCCTATGCATCCTGCATTTCCGCTGTTTCCAGACCTTGCAAATAAATGCCCGACATCGTAATTTGCTTCTCCTATTTGACTGGTTAGTGTTGATTGTAATGCACTATTATAACCTCCAGACGAGCCATAAGGGTCAGATGATGCATTTGTATATATTACATCGTCTGTATTAGAAATAAGTACCATTGTAACATTGAAATCGTTTTCAAAAATACCATTCACTCTAGTCATCGTGGTATTAATAGCAGCCAATGCTAAGGCTTTTGTACCTCCATGGTATGAAGCATATTCTCCTGTTGTTGAAACTGCTAATCTATAGGTTCGTAAAGTACTATCGTCTGCATTTTTTAAGACTGTATTGTTTCCTGATAATGTTTTGTTTGTTGCATCGGTTACCTCACATTCAAAATCATTAAAATCTGCTGTTCTATCTGCTCTTTTATATACTGTATAAACCTTAAGGTCATTAGTATAAGGCTCTATAAAAGTAGCTGGCTTGGTTGCAGATAAACGCATACTTTGCAATCCTAAAGGTGAAATACTAAAGCGTATTCTGTCTGAAGCATTATCTACACCTTGGCCTGCATAAGAC
>NZ_JBSHNS010000298.1:0-4396 GCF_053601635.1 Pontimicrobium sp. MEBiC01747 | reverse complement strand
GGTTAGATTAGGTTAATTATAATTAGGGTTTTCTGGAGCGTTAGACCAAATACTGTAATCGCCACCAAGTTCAATCATTTTTTCTTTCCAGAAAAATTCATAATCTTTTTCTATAATTGCATTTTTATGAACATTTTTGGTTACTACCCAGGCATTAGATTTTAACTCATTTTCAAGTTGATTAATTTCCCATCCTGAGTATCCTAAAAAGAACTTAATATCCTTTTCACTTATTTTACCTTCAGATATTAAGTTTACCACTTCAGAAAAATCTCCCCCCCAAAAAATGCCTAATGATATTTCTATACTATTTGGTATTAAGTTTGGGACTCTATGAATAAAATATAAATTATCTTGTTCAACAGGACCTCCATTATAAACTTTGTATGGTGCATCAATTTCTGGAATTAACTCCTTAATAGTATATTCTAAAGGTTTATTAAGTATAAAACCTATAGAGCCTTCTTCTGTATGGTCTGTTAATAGTACAATAGAACGATTAAATGATAAATCTCCTATTATTGATGGTTCTGCTATTAACAAATCTCCTTTTCTTGGTTTTGTTAAAATCATTTTAAGTGAGTTTTGTAATTAAATGTAACCTTTATTTATGTAATATACAATATTTTGTAAGGTAATAGTGTCCTTTTTAGAACAGAATAAAAGAATGTATGTTGTTTTTATATTAAAATTCGATGAATTATTTCTGTAATAAAAAAGCCTTCTTAATAGAAGGCTTTTTGTAAATTATTATGATGTAAAAATTAGTTTACAGCATTTGCTAAATCAGACCCTGCTTTAAACTTAACAACGTTTTTAGCTTTGATTTTGATCGTCTTTCCAGTTTGTGGATTTCTTCCATCTCTAGCAGCTCTTTTAGATACCGACCAAGATCCGAATCCTACTAATGAAACTCTGTTACCTTTTTGTAAAGCACCTTCAATTTCAATTAACGCACATTCTAAAGCTTTTTTTGCAGCTGCTTTAGTAATTCCTGCGTGTTCTGCCATTGCATCGATTAAATCTGTTTTGTTCATAATTTAAATTTTAATTATTAATAAAAAGTTGGTTAAACATAATTGTTAAATCCTTTACAAATTTATACGGATTATGCTACTATGCAAGTAATAGCAAGGGAAATACCTGTATTTGTTAATAACTTTGTTTATTTGTTAATAAAGAAAGTCGTTTTTTTCATTTTTTTGGTATCATCAATAATAATAAGGCTTTAGAGCATTTTAGCATCGTTTTTAAATTCATAACCGTTTAAGAGTGATTTTATGTCCATTGTTCGCTTTCCTGGCATTTTTATATCTATAATTTTTATAAAACCATTTTGCACTGCTACTTTAACTTCTTTTTTAGTAGCTATAATACTTCCAATTTCTAAATTATGAGTTTCTATTTCTTTTTCTACTGTATATATTTTAATGTCTAAAACATCATTATTGTTTTTTAAGCTAGACCAAGCGGCAGGGTAGGGGCTTAATCCTCTTACTTTATTGTAAATACTATCTATTGTACTATTCCAATTTATTTTACAATTGTCTTTATTTAATTTGTAAGCAGTTTTAATAGTTGCATTTTCTGGTTGTGGAGTCGTTTTTACTGTATTATTTTGAATTAGTTCTACTGTCTTTAGTACTAATTTACTACCAACAGTCATTAACTTATCGTGTAAACTACCAGCATTTTCTGTAGCTTCAATGGAAATCTCTTTTTGAAGTATCATTGCTCCAGTATCTATTTTCTCGTCTATAAAAAATGTAGATACTCCTGTTTTAGTTTCCCCATTAATAATAGCCCAATTTATAGGAGCAGCACCGCGATAATTTGGTAATAAAGATGCATGTAAATTAAATGTACCATATTCAGGCATTTGCCAAACTACTTTTGGTAGCATTCTAAACGCAACTACTATTTGTAAATTTGCATTTAATGCTTTTAGTTCTTTTAAAAAATGGTCATCTTTTAGGTTCTTGGGCTGTAAAATATTTAGACCTTTTTCTTTGGCGTAAACTTTTACTGCAGATTCATTTAATTTTCTCCCTCTTCCTGAGGGTTTATCTGGAGCAGTAATTACTCCAACTACATTATATTTATTTGTTATTAGTGTGTTTAAAGTTGCTACAGCAAAATCTGGAGTCCCCATAAATACAATTCTTAAATTTCTCATAGGTATGTATTTTTAACTACTATAAAGTGCGTTTAGGTATGTGCTAATTTATAGGTGTTTGTTTTTGTTATTGTAATGATATTATGTTCTAGTAATTCTTTTAGTGTATTTTTTATTTGTTCTTCGGTAAATGAAGAGCTTTCAAATAATTCTCTAGAGGATAAATGTTTTTCTTCTAGTGCTTCAATAATATAGTTTTTAACAGATTTGTTTTTTTGTGTTTTCTTTTTACTCTTTTTTATACATACCGAACAAATGCCACAATCTTTAGTGTTTTTTTCTTGAAAATAAGTAAGAAGCTGTACGCTTTTGCATATAGTATTGTTGCTAACATAACTTAAAACAGATTCTACTTGTTTTTTGCGTAGATTGTTTTGCTGTTTTATAATAGTTGCTATTCTATTTATAGTTTTATTATCTTCTCTTGGCTCTATGTATGTAATTTGGGCATCGGTTTTTGAGCGTTTTAAACTAATAATTTCTGCTTTTTCTAATTGGGCTAAAACATTTATAACTACTGCTTCTTTTACAGATGCTTTTTCTGCTATAAGCACTGTGTTTATTTTAGTTTCTTGTTCAAAAATACCTCCATAAGTTCTTAGTATGGATTTTACTATAATATTTATTTCTGCATGAGTTTCTAAATACCTAAATAAAGATGCATTACTAACTATAAATTGAACTTGTGTTCTATTGTTAAATTGTTTAGACAGAGTAATTATACTTGTTCTGTCTAATAATAATAGGGCATTGTATGCTAATATGGGGTTAAAATTGTAAGTTTTACAAAAAAGATTGAAATTAAAATCGAAGGTTTGGTCTATGCCTTCTCCATAAGAGATTTGAAAATAGCTACTTAATTTTCTGTAGATTATTTTTATAAAGTCTACACTGGGTAATACTTTTAAAAATTGATTTGTTATTAACTGTTCGTCGTTTTTAGTTTTTAGGATAACTGCAAAAGCTTTTTTTCCGTTTCTTCCGGCTCTTCCTGCTTCTTGGAAATAACTTTCTATACTTTCTGGTAAATTTACATGGATTACTGTCTTTACATCTGGTTTATCAATTCCCATACCAAAAGCATTTGTAGCTACCATTACTTGTTTTTGGTTATGCATCCAAAGTTCTAAATTTTTATCCTTTTCTGCATTAGATAATCCACCATGATAATATGTCGCTGTAAAATTTTTTCTTTCTAGAAATTGACTAATATCTAATGTTGCCTTTCTATTCCTTACGTATATAATAGATGATTGCGGGTTTTTCTTTAAAATGGCTTCTATTCTATAAAGTTTATCTTCTTCTTCAAAAACCATGTAAGCTAAATTAGACCTAGAAAACGATTGTTTAAATATTTTTGGTTTTATAAAGTCTAACTCCTTAATAATATCATCTACAACTTCTGGCGTGGCACTAGCAGTTAAAGCTATAACGTTAACTGTTGGTTGTAACTCTCTAAGTAGCGTAATATTTTTATAGGCGGGTCTAAAATCATTTCCCCATTGCGAGATACAATGCGCTTCGTCTACAGCAATTAAATTTACATTCATTTGTCTAATGCGTTCTTTTACAATGTCTTGCTGAAGTCGTTCTGGAGATAAATATAAAAATTTGTAATTACCATATATACAGTTATCCAATAAGGTGTCTAATTGAGAGTACGAGATTCCACTAGTTAAAGCCATTGCTTTTATACCTTTATCTTGTAAGGCTTGAACTTGGTTTTTCATTAAGGCAATTAGTGGAGAAATAACAATACAAATACCTGGTTTGTGTAGTGCCGGAATTTGAAAGCAGAGCGATTTTCCCCCACCAGTTGGTAAAAGGGCAAAAGTATCGTCCCCATTTATAACAGCATCAATAATATCTTCTTGAAGCGGTTTAAAAGCGGTGAAATTCCAATAATGCTCTAATATTTGTATTGGGTGTTGCACTACAATGCTTTTACTACATTTATAATATGATCTGCCCTAGTTTCAATAGATCCAAAAGGTACATCTCTTAATTCGTAATTATACTTTTTATAAGTTTTTAATAAATGTTCATGTATCTCTACAGCTTGTTCAAAGTTTTCATAGCGTTCATTATCGCTAGTAAAAATTTCTTGCCATGGCCCTAAAATAAAGACATAATCGTATTTATATTCTTTACATGGTTTTACAAAGGTATCTGGGTAAGTATCTCCAATATAATCCATGTAAGCTACAATGTCTGGAATAC
>NZ_JBSHNS010000297.1:0-4010 GCF_053601635.1 Pontimicrobium sp. MEBiC01747 | reverse complement strand
AAATGTTGGAAGTATTAAAAGTAGTAGGCAAAAATGTTTTTTCATAATTAACTAATTAGTTTCTGCTAAACTACTTTAATACTTTTATTTTGAGTTTTAATATGCATCACAAATGGTTTATTTATTGTCAAAATATAATAAACATGTAATGTAACTATATGATAATTGTATAATTATCAATAGTTCGCAACTATTTTTATTAAATGTAGAAATAGTAGTACAGAAAAAATAAAACTATTCTTTTTTAGCTCTTTTTTAGGCTTTCTATAAATCCGCTTGGTGTCATTTTATAGAATTTTTTAAACGATGTACTGAAGTATTTTGGATTTGAAAATCCAGATTGGTATGCAACTTCCTTAATACTTATATCTCCTCTTATCAGTAAATTTTTGGCTTGTTTTAGTTTTGTATGAATAATAAAATCTTGAGGTGACAAATCTACTAGGTTTTTAAGCTTCATATATAGGGAAGTTCTACTCATACCTACACTTTTTGATAGGTCGTGAACTGAGAATGAATCGCTTTCAATATTAGCCATAATTGTAGCTTCTAGTTTTTGAAGAAACTCTTGATCTTTTTTATTCCTAAAAAGTTCTGCTGTATCTGCATCACTGTCTTTAACATACTTATCACGTAGTTTTTGTTGCCATTTTAGTGCATTTATCATTTTTGCCAACAGAAACTTTATGTCTACTGGTTTTTCTATGTATTCTGAAATTCCACTTTCTATACTCTCCAGTTTTTGGTCTGAGTTTTGAAGTACTGTAAGCATAAACACAGGAATATGATTAAGGCTAATATCATTTTTAAGCTGTTTAGCCATTTGCATACCATCCATTTCCGGCATAATTAAATCGGTTAAAATAATATCTGGAAATATTTGATTAGCCACTTCTAAGCCTTCTTTACCGTTGGTTGCTTCGTAAACTTGAAAGTAAGTTGCTAACGTATTTGCTAACGAGTTTCTTAACTCATCATTATCTTCGACTATTAATATTTTACTATTACTAAACTCAGTTAGTTCTGTAGTGTTTTCTGCAATTTCTGTAATTTTATCGGTTGGCGTGCTAGTTTCGTTAATTTCTGTATAACTTTTCTTTAAATTATTTAATAGTACAACAAAGGTTGTTCCTTTATTTTCTTCACTTTGAAAACTTATAGACCCTCCTGTTTTTTCGAGTAATTTTTTAATTAACATTAAACCTAATCCTGTTCCTGGACGCTGGCTATTAATAACATTTCTGGCTCTGTAATACTGATTTAAGATGTGTTTTTGCTGATCTTTTGGTATGCCGAGTCCTTCATCTTTAATTTCAATTCTTAAATCTCCAGATTTAGTTTTATTTGTATTTATAAAAATTGTGCCATCTTTAAAAGAATACTTAATCGCATTAGAAATAAGGTTTAAAAGGATTTTATCTAAACTTTCTTTGTTAAAATAAAAGTCTTCGGTCCATTCATTATTAAACACAACATCAAGGTTTTGATCTTTAGTAAGTGGTTTAAAATTGTTGATGCGCTGTTTAATTTGTTCGTATACATCGATTTTTGAAATGTCCTGAATGCTATTATCATCTGCTGTTACTTTTTGAAAGTTTAGCATTTGTTCAAAAAGTGAGTTTATTCGTTTTATAGTAGTTTTTATTCGCTCTTTTGAATCTTCAGTAGAATCTACACTTTCGGTAACATTATCTAACGATGAAATTAAAATAGCTAATGGTGTTTTTATTTCGTGCGTTACGTTATTGAAGAAATCAATTTGTTGATCGGCATTTCTTTTTTTAATTATTAAACTGGTAAAATGAATAATCGCATAGACCAATGCAAAAGTCAATAAAGCATATAATAGATAGGCTTTTTTTGTTGCCCACCATGGGGAAGCAATATTAATTTTTAGTTGCCTCTCACTAGATTCATTATCATGTTTACTATAGGCTTTAACCTTAAAAAGGTAATTCCCTGGGCTTAAATTTGTGTAGGTTGCGAAATTTTGATTAGTAACTGGAGACCATTGCTCATCAAAACCTTCTAACATCCATTTGTATTTTACTTTAGAAGGCGCACTATGTAGTATACCTGTAAAATCTATTTCTATTGAATTTTGCTCGTGGTTTAATTCTAGGGCTTCAGTTTTATTAATGTGTTTCTCTAAAGGGCTTTGATTAGGTTCTATTATTTTATTAGACAGCTTAAACGAGTTAAATATTATTTCTGGCTTGTAGAGTTTTTCTTCAATTTTATTAGGATTAAAAAGCGTTACACCATCTACTCCTCCAAAAGCAATAAGATTATCATCTATTTTTTTAAAGCTTCCGTAATTAAATTCTGTTGTTGCTAAACCGTCTTTTTTATCGTAAACATCTATAATAGTATCGTTTTCTGTTATTTTAATATTTGCGATACCTTTTGTTGTACTTGCCCAAATGGTGTTATTATTTGTAGCTATTAGACCTTGAATAACATCTGATGGCATCCCATTTACAACACTTATTTTTTTTAAGTTTTTTGTTTCTGTATTATAAAACAATAGGCCTGCGCCATTTGTAGCAACCAACAAATTTCCATTTTCCATTTGTTGTGTTGCATTTATTGTAGAATAGGATAAATTAGAACTATCAGACAATAAATCTTCTATTAAACCAAAGGTTCTATTTGTATGATTAATTTTAAAAACACCTTGTTTACAGGCAACTAATATTTCACCTTTCTTATTTTCTGAAATCGACTTTATTTGCTGTATTGGGTATGTATAAATATTATTATTTTTATCTAAAACGGTTAAATCTTTCTCTATACCACCTGCCCAAAGATTACCTTTAGCATCCTTATACAATGCATATATTTTTTTAATAATATCGAATCCAGTAGCTTTATTGTAAGGCGTAATTTTTAATGTTTTTGAATTAATTTTAAATAACCCTTTGTTGTAAGTGCCAACCCAAATAACATTGTCATCTGTTAATAGAGATAATATAATGGTCTGATTTTTTTTAGAATCTCCTAATAAATGTTCTAAATGTTTCCATTTGTTTGTTTCTGGATCCCAAATGCTTAATCCTTTTTTTGTGCCAAACCAGAATTTACCATTATTGTCTTTTGTAATAGCTCTAGTAAAGTTTGCAATTATACTATTAGTATTATTTATTTCGTGTTGAATATTTGTAACTGGTAATTGGTTGGAATTAAAAAAGTTAACACCTCCTCCATAAGTGGCTACCCATAAAATATTTTCTTTATCAACACAAATATCATAAACGCCATTACTTGACAACGAATGCTTATTATTTACATTCTCTGTGTAATGGTTTATCATTACGAACATACTATCAACCTCGAAAATACCACTACCATCTGTAGCAATTAAAAGATTGTTTTTTGTATTTTTAATAATATCTGTTATTGGGTTTGTTGAATTAAAACCTAATTCTAATAGTGTTACATCTTTAAAATTTGCTTCTAATTTAACGAGAGTTCCATCTTTAAAGCCTACTAATATTTGATTATTGATAGTAGAAATGCTACTAATATTATTATTTTTTACTCCAGTAGGTATTTCTTTAAACACTTCCGTTTTTAAATCGAAAATAAACAACCCTTTTGGAGTCCCAACCACGAGCTTATCTTCAAATTGCTTAATTGCCTGAATGTTATGATTCGCAATAACGCGTTTCATTATAGTTTTTTTTGGAGACCTTTCAGATTTCCAAAGCCCGTTAAAAGCACCAACCCATATCGTGTTGTTTTTATCTTCGGTTATAACATTAATTAAAGCTGGATTAATATCTTCATTATGTTCTACTAATTCAAAACGATCAAGATCACTATTATATAAACAAACACCTTTTTCTAACCCAATCCATATATGTTGTTTTGAATCTACAAATATGGCTTTTGTTCGGTTGCTCATTGCAGATGGCAACCCGCTATAGTTGTTATATATTTTATAAAATTGCGAATTATGCTTTAAAACGCCTTCTTCTGTAGCAACCCAAATATTACCAACACCATCC
>NZ_JBSHNS010000296.1:0-16984 GCF_053601635.1 Pontimicrobium sp. MEBiC01747 | reverse complement strand
CAAATAATCTACCAGAAGAATTAAAAGAACATATAGGAGATAATACTTCTTTTTTTAATGCATTAGCCGTTTATTTTCTAAAAGAAAAAGAAATAGACGCCTCAGTGTTATATTACACCTATTTGTTGTCTATAAACGATGAAGTATTTAGAGAACAACTATATACTTTTATAGAAAAAGCACCATTAAAAGTTAATCTATTTAAATCTATACGTTACATATACAGAGCATCGCAAACATTAGAAGATACTATTTTCTTTGCGCTAACCTCTAAAAGAATTGCAGTAAGTAAACCAGGTTATACATCGGACTATTTATATGTAGATAACGAATGGACCGATGCCGATGTAGAAAAACAAAAGCCAAATCCAACAATAGCATTTTCTAAAAAGACCAAAGATTATTTTAATAAAACGACCTATAAACAAGTATACGAATTAAGTAAAAGCGATACAGAAACCTATATAGATTATGCATCAGAACTTTTAGTATCACTTAACGATACATTAGATAGTGCTAAAGAAGATATTCAGTACCACTATAATTATAATCCAGATACACGACGTTATATTACAGAACGAAGAATTTTTCCTAAATATCATGACTTTTTAGCGTTAATGTATATAATTCATGGAGGCGCTTCTCGATTACAACGTCAAAACAATAAATGGTTTTATATAGAAGGAGATAACACGACAACTCCTATAGTAAGAGAAGAAGTATTACCCGAACTATGGAATACCAAACCAGAAAAAGTACTATATATTTTAGCCAATGCTAAAAGCGACATAGCTATAACATTTGCATTAAGAATTATTAAAGAGAATAATCACTTTTTAGATAACATTTCGTTAGAACAATTAACACAGTTGGTGGGCCATTACCACCCAAAAGTTTTAGATGTTATTTTAGAGATTGTAAAGCAACGCTATGCAACCACTAAACCAGAAAATGCTATAGTATTAGCATTGCTAAAATCTAATAATGAAGACGCAAATAACTTAGCGTTTCAATGGTTAAAACAATATGAAACTGAATTCTTTACAGAAGCCACATTTATAAGTCAATTGCTATTAACAGGAAAAGAAACTGTAGTTAGTTATATAAAAAGTCTATATGTAGAAACTACAAAATATAATCTGCACTTATCTATAGCAATATTAGAACCATTATTTAAAATACACTCTCAGTATACTTTCGAGTATTTAGTTCAAGTTAACGATTTAATTGGGAATACGCATTTTGGAAGTTTGTTAAGCTCGGTTTCTGAGGAGAAAATAAAAACACTAGCCAAATCTTCTGCAGTAACCAATAAACTATTTGCAGCTAATTTGTCAAAGCAAAATACAGCATCAACCTATCTGTTATTTAAAGACAGTATAGATGAATATATTAATTCGGATAACGCCGAGTTACGACAAGTAGGAATAGAATTATTATCTCATTTTCCGGATGAATTTTTATTAGAAAACCATCAGAAAATAAGCGGATTCTGTTTTTCGGAATACAACGAAGTAAGAAATGCCATTCAGCCTACCGTTGAAAAACTAATAGCACTAGATAATAACTTTAAAAACAATTTATTTAAAGCCCTATTAAGAGCGATTGAAACCGCTGAAACTTATGAAGGTTTGCATGAAAATTGCTACACGCTTTTAACAATCAATTATAAACCGTATTTAGGAAGCATACCGCAAGAAGCTATTTTTAGTTTAATACTATCTCAATACGATTATGCACAAAAATTGGGTGAGCCCTTATTTACAGAACATGTTAATTTAGAGGCGCAACCGGTTAAAACTATTGTATCTCTAGCGCATAGCGATATATTTAGTATAAGAACGCTTTTAAAACAATACTTTGAGAAGCATACCTCTACAATTAATATTCAATTAGAAGACGCTTTATTAGTATTTAACTCTCATTGGGAAGATGTTATAGATTGGGCATGCCAGTATTTCGAAACCCATATAAAACCAGAATATTGGACAGTAAATATGTTATTGTATGCCTGCGATCATACAAAAACCGAAGTACAGCATTTTGGACGTAAAATGATAACCCAGCATTTTAGTGAAGATAAAGGATTGCCTTTATTATTAAAATTACAAGAACACCCAACCAAAACAATGCAGTTTTTTGTTACTAATTATTTAGATAATTATGCAAAGGGAAATACAACAGTTATTTTAAAACTAGAGACCTTCTTTAAAACCAGTTTATTTAATATAAATACGAATAGAGTTACAAAAACAAGAATTTATAAATTCTTAGAAGAAGAATCTGTAAAAGATAAAGCAGTAGCAGAAATGACAGTACGATTAGTAAATAGTATTCTAGGTACTAACACTATGCTAGATAATAGTAATAATATAGACCTGCTGTTAACCATTACAGAAGCGTACCCAGATATAGAGGTTCCATTACTAATAAAACAAAATTAATAGTATGCAGTTTAATTATAAATATGGCGGAACAAGTGCTGTAAGTAATAGTGTCTCTGCAACAGATGTTAGTTTTGCACCAGATATTTTAAGAGAACCTACTTATTTTGTAGGGACTTTAGATAAAAAGATTTCGTTTAGAGAAGCCATTTCGGCTTTACATCATGTTGTGGTTGCCGATTTTAATTTTCAACCTAAAGATAATTCAGAATATTTAGCATGGTTAAAAAGTCAAGAAGAATTATGGTTGGCAGAAGCAAGTTCCGATTTATCCAAAATACAAACAGAAATACAGCGTGTACGAACAAAAATAGAAGGCCTTCGTAAAGACCGCGATGTTATTATGAAGCCTTATTATAAGGCACAAAGAGCGTATTTTAATTATCTATATAAAAGAGATTATGCCGCGTGGCTTGTTTTAGACCCTGTAATAACGGTACATCCAGATCAAGTATTTTTTGAATGTTTTAGTAAAGACGAATCGGTTTACGGAAAATTATCCTGTGGTTACGATGTGTTTAATAATATTAATGATTTTAAATGCGGAACTACTAATATTGATTACTCTAAAAAACTGTATGAAGAGTTTCAGAAAATAAGAACCTACAAAGACACCGATTTTAAAATAGACCCCAAAGGATTCGATGTAAAAACGACAGGAGAAGACAGTTATAGAGAAGTAAAAATAGATTTACCCGATAGTTGGGTACGTGGCTTTCTTCAAGTAAGCACAGCAATGACTTCTAATAAAGTGTCTTTTGAATTAGAAGCTATAGACATTGCTAATTTTATAAGTGTTTTAAAAAGAAATAAAGAACGAAAAGGTCCACGCTCTATAAAATATAAATTAACACCAGGCGAACCTATTGTAGCTGTTTTCGAACCCTGGAATATAGAAGTAGTTTGCAAACAATCTATCTATAAAGGAGATACAAAAGAAGAGATAAGAGTATGGGGAAGACGTCGTATAACCCTTTTAGAACGCTTATTACCTATTACAGATAAATTTACGGTACACCTTTTAGGTAGCGGAATGCCTTCCTTTTATACAGCGCATTTAACTAACGAGATGTATTTTACATTAGGCCTATCTGGTTGGACGGCTAACGATTGGACACAGTCGAGTCAGTTAGATTTATTAGCGCCAAGAGGGCAAGTACCAGCCACAACAATGCAAAGCGTGTATTTAGAATTGCGTAAACATTGGTTTGCTAGTGAGCAAGACATTGCTAAAACGATGAATTTAGAACAATCTGTAGTTAATAAATCGTTAGAAACCTTTACACAAGCCGGAAAAGTTATTTACGATTTAAAAAATAAAGTTTATCGTGTTCGCGAATTAAAACGAGAAGGTATAGACATAGAATCGTTACGCTTTTCTAGTGAAACCGATAAAGAAGCCTATAAATTAATGGAGCAAAATGCCGTTAAAGATTTAAAGGTAAAAGAACAAACAGATAAAATAACACTAACAGCTGTGGTGAGTAACACTTATAAAACAAGTGTAACCATAGATAAAGACTTAAAAATAAAAGACGCCAGCTGTACGTGTAGCTATTATTATAAGAATAAAATGACCAAAGGCCCTTGTGAGCATATATTGGCCACAAGAATAACCTTTGATAAAAAATAACCAGAATGGTTGTAACTTATTATAAATGAGGTGTCATGTTGAACTTGTTTCAGAATCACATTTGATTTTTAAAATATTATGAGATGTATGAAACAAGTTCAACATGACGAAAGCTAACTATATATAAGTTTTTACAGCTATTCAAAAAAAATAATATTATATTTAAACCATGGTAGTGATAAGATAAAAACCTTGCATTTTGATTGGTGGATCGCCAATCTTGCTAACAGATACCGAACGCGTCACTGACTCGAACTTAACTTGTGAAATAGGTACCATAGTACTATTTCCGGTTAGACTTCTGCGAAGTGAAATAATACTATGGTACCTATTTCACTGGAGTTGTTCAATTCAGTCTTGAGAATCGTACGAAGGGAATACAAAATATATCTTATTGCTACCTTTTTTTATTATATGAGAAATTCTACAGAAAGAAGACAAGAAATTTATGATAAAATAAAAGCGTCTTCTAAACAAGAATACATACTTTCTGAAATGAAGCGTTTAGGCTTCTGGAAAGAAGATACGATAGATTTTGAAAGTGTCAACTCATTTTTTAAAGAGGAGGCTGAATTATCTAAAGAACTACAAACCCTTCTTAAAGAACAACGCATTATTGAAGACCCTGAAGCGTTTATCGCTAAAAAACATCAGGAGCGTAAAAAGGCTTCAAAACAATCTCAAAAAGAAACTAAAGAACGAAGAGAAAAAGAACGTTTAGAAAAAGCGGCACGTTGGAAAGCTTCTAAAGATAAAGATATTATTTACTTAGGCACTGGTTACTCTAATAATCTTAATAAAAAAGAATCGGATGTAGCTCGTTTAAAAGCGCAAAACTTACCGGTATTGCATACAGCCGAAGATTTAGCCAAAGCTATGGGCGTACCTGTAGGCGAACTTCGGTTTCTGTCGTTTACTAGAAAACATTCTAAAATTAGCCATTACAAACGCTTTAAAATGGCAAAAAAATCTGGAGGGCATCGTTTAATTTCTGCTCCAATGCCAAAACTGAAGAAAGCGCAGCATTGGATTTTAGAGCATATATTAAACTCGGTAAAAGTACATGATAATGCACATGGTTGTGTTATTGGGAAATCTATAAAAACAAATGCTACGCCACATATTGGTAAAGCTGTAGTTATTAACCAAGATTTTCAAAACTTTTTTCCATCGGTAACGTATAACAGAATTAAAGGTGTCTTTTTATCTATAGGTTATTCGCATCAAATAGCAACCATACTATCGTTATTATGCTCAGAACCTAAAATTTTAGAGGTGTCTTTATTAGGAGAAGATTATTACGCGCAACGTGGCGAACGTTTTTTACCGCAAGGATCACCTTGTAGTCCAGCCATTACTAATATTTTATGCAGAAAATTAGATTTTAGATTGTCTGGTTTAGCAAAAAAATATGATTTTGAATATACCCGTTATGTCGATGATATTACGTTTTCGGGAGACAAAGACAGTTTGTCAAAAATTACACCACTACTTAAATACTCGCGTAAGATTGTAAAGGACGAAAATTTTAAATTACATCCTGAAAAATTACGTATTATGAAACGTAATGCAAAGCAGGAAGTTACTGGTGTTGTTGTTAATGAAAAGGCGAATATTTCTAAGACCTCTTTAAAACGATTTAGAGCCTTATTATTTCAAATTGAAAAAGATGGAATAGAGGGGAAGTCGTGGAACAATGGCGGCTCAGTTTTAGCACAAATAGATGGCTATGCTAATTTTATTTATCAAATAGATGAAGTAAAAGGAGCGGTTTATAAACAACGAGTTGCAGCCATTTTAGAAAAATATAATTACAAAGACAACCATAGAAAACAATATGCGCCTCATGCTAAACAAGGTGTGTCTGCTGTATTAAGTGGTCTTGCTAAAAAGATAACGTCGTTTTTTAAGAAATAAATTATATCACCTATAAACGAGTTTAATTATACTTAAAGTAATAGATTTAAATAAAAGTAAAATATGATAAAAGTTGAGTTTTTTTCTGAGTTTGATGATAACGGAGAACCTGTAATGAAAAGTTTAAATGTTGATATTGACGAAAATATGCCAATAAGCAAACTAATTACTATAATTCATGAAGAATCAGGAGTTCCTACTTTTGTAGAATTAAAATGGGGAGATAATACAGAAAAAATAGGTTGTTCGTATGGAGTTAAAGAATCTTCTGACTTAAATTCATTACAAATGATTACAAATTTAGATAAAAAAATTAGTGAGCTTCCTAAATCTGGAACTAATGGAGAATTGTGTTTATATTTTAATTTAGAAGTTGGACTTGCTAACTAATTATAATTATATTGACACATTAGATTATCCTGAGATTATTGAAAAATTAAGACATGGAGATTCTATTATTCTCATAGAAAATGCCCCTTTATCAGACAAGGTATTATCTCAATTTATTAGTATTGTAGGAGATGCAATACATGAAAATAGAAATAATAATGGTCAATCTATTTTTGATGTCAAAGTCACTAGGCAAAATACCTTTTTTAAGTCTATAGCAAATTCTAACCTATCTTTTCCATTACATACAGATTGTTCTGATTTTGTTTCTATACCTAATTGTATTGGATTATTATGTGTGAATCCGGCCCCTTTTAATCAAGGAGCAAATACTTTTGCTTATATAAAAGATATATTAAAGTTTTTCTCTAAAGAGGAAATAGAGCAATTAGCGACTAAAAAATGGAAACATAGAAAGGAAAATCGGAGCATTTTAAGTTATGAAAAAAATATAATTAAAATATGTTATGATAGAATTACTATGGAATCTTTTTCAACAATTAGTGATTCAGAACAAGTTTTACTCTCTAAATTAGATGCTGTTTTTAAACAGGCATTATTTAAAATAAATTTAAAAAAGGGGGATTTAATTTTATTTAGAAATGATTTGTTTTTGCATGGACGAGAAACCTTCGATTTAGAATCTGATAGATTGATAAAACGAATTAGATTTAATGTAAAATAAAACTGATTGTCCGTTTGTCTCATAATGCTTATTTGTGACGTCATGCTGAACTTGTTTCAGCATCATATAATACTTATAAACATAGATGTTTTATGGTGAGAACCTGAAATGCAAAGCATTCATGAATACCATATTGAAAATAATAAAGACATGAACTAAACAAGTTCAGGTTGGCGATAGACTTGATAATTGATTATGAACGTTCAAAAAAATCCATTTTCTATTTTAATAGAAAATGGATTTTTTTATTTAATTTTTTAAGCCTTTCTTCAAGACCTCTTGTATCCCTTGTAAGTGCTCACTAAATGCCATCATTTGAGATAATACTTGCGCCATTTCGTTTTTATCGCCAAAGCCTTTTAGTTTATTGTTTTTAACAAAAACGTCTTTAATTGTTGTCCAACGCTCAATCTCCTCAGAAGATTGTTTATTTATAAGTTCTTTATATTTTAATAAATTGGCTTCGGCTGAAGAGGTTAATGTTTGCGATTCACTTTCATAATGAGATAGTACTAAACGTTGTAACTCTTCATCATTCATAATAGGAACAATTTTGGCAATTAATTTATTCATATCACGATAGGAGCCTTGTAGCTTAAATGAAGGCTCTGTACGATATTCATCTTCCATAGCCGCCGATTGTATATAGGCTTGATTTACTTTTATTATTGTATCTCTAACCATAATGGCTTTCTGTAACACAGCAATATAATCTTGTACCTCTTGTTTGGTATGGTTTCCTTTTAAATTAACCTCTTGCGTGTTATTTTCAACTTTATCTATAAGGGTGTAAACATCTTCAAAATATTTACTACTTAATTGGTGTAATACGGGGTTAGAGGTTAATGCATTTTCAATTAAACTTAGCTTAAATAAATGTGCAGTATCTCCAATAATATCACCTAAATTATAAATATCTGCACGATTGGCTAACATATCTGGAATTTGGAATTTATCGCCACTTTCGGTGTACGGATTCCCAGCCATAATAACACAAAATTTCTTACCACGTAAATCATAGGTTTTTGGCTTGTTTTTGTAAACCCCTTCAATTTTTCGAGTACCATCAGAAAGGGATATAAATTTTTGTAAAAACTCTGGGTTACAGTGTTGAATATCGTCTAAATAGAGCATGACATTGTCTCCCATTTCTAATGCTAAGTTTAGTTTTTTTAACTCTTCTCTAGAGGCCGAATTGTTTGCAGCCATAGGGTCTACAGAGGTAACGTCATGGCCAATAGCTGGGCCATTTATTTTCATAAATACTAATCCCAATCGGTTAGAAATGTATTCCATTAAGGTTGTTTTTCCATATCCTGGTGGCGATATTAATAATAATAGTCCCATACGGTCTGTACGTTTATTATCGCCAATAGTACCTAATTGTTTAGATAAATTATCTCCAATAATAGGGAAGTATACCTGATTTATAAGTTTATTACGAACAAAAGAGGAGAGTACTTTTGGTTTAAATTCTTCTAACTTTAGTTCTTCTTTTAACTTCTCGGTAACGTTCTGCTTTGCTTCTTTATAGTTTATAAAATTAGGAATTTCAATTGTACAGAAATGATTTAATACCTTCGAGAAGTCATGATAATTCATGCTCCAGTTCCCTTCGTTAATAGTTACATGATTTCCTTTTAAATTTGTAACAGTTAAGGTATCTGAAACGTTTTTAATAACAGCATTAGCAGCCGATTCAAAAAGTAGCATACAAGTTGCTTCTTCTATATAGTTTTCATTTTTATTAGCATTAGTAACAACAAAAGAGTGTAACCATTGCTGCGTTATTTGTATTTTTTCGAATAACGAACTTAATTTTTCAAGGCTTAATTTATAAGTGCGTAGGGCTTCTTTTTTAGATAAGTATTTTATAAAATCTTCTTTTAAATGTAAAGCATTACTGCTATTTTGAAAAGTGTTGTTTGTTTGTAATTCTTCAAATATATAGTTCGCAATTTCTTTGTTATTTTTAGAAGGAAACAACCCTGTATTATTTGCAAATTCTTTGATACTTATGGCTAATTCCTCTATAATAAAACCATAAGCAGTACTATTAGGAAACACTTTTAAAACTTCACCAGATGTTTTTATAGACGTGTTAAATTGTGCTTGTTTGTCTTCTGGTAAACTGTGCCAAAAATACTGCGCGTAAGCTCTTACTTTTGGTGCGTAGGTAAGTAGTCCTAATTCGTGATGTTGATGCACTAATGTGTGTAAGATTAAACTAGCATCTACATCGTGTACCCCTTTTACATAACCTTCGGAATATAAATTACTGCTTTCTTTTTGAACAATAGTTAGTAGTTCTTCTTTAGATTTACTTAGTAAATCTGTAGTGTTATTTAACGCAATAAAAATTTTATAAGCTAAATAAGTAGCGCGATACACCGTGTTGTTTTCTGAAACTAATTCTTGATTCCAATACTTTTGAGATTGTAAAAGGATATCGTTTGTTACTTCTTCATAAAAATCTGTCCCAGTTAAATGATAAAACAGTTTATCGTTTTTATAAACAATAGTTAAGTCTAATATTTGTTTATTAACTCCAAATTTATGTTTCCCCAGCTTAATAATGTTTTCGCCATCTTCGTAAAGCTCTTGCTTATCTTTTAGCTTACGCAAGGCATCTTCTTTTGCAACTTTTAATTGGGTTTGTATAGCTTCTGCTTTACCAACATCGTCAAGTTCTTTAAGTTGCTCAATAAGGTTTCTAACTTTGTTAATCATTAAATCGGCAGCAAAATAACCGTTTATATCTTCTATAGAAGTAAAGGTTTGTGCTTTTTTTACAACGCCTTTTAAAATACGTTCTGAAGCAGTTTGTAATGCTACTGTCTTTTTATTTCGCTTTTCAATTAATGCATTTTTACGTGCATCGAAAGCGTTATGAATCTCTTCACGTTTTTCTATTATTTGGGTAATAAAGGTTTCAAAATCTGCAAATTTACCTTCTAATTCTTCAAGCTGGATAGATGTTTTTGTTAAAAACTCATCACATTTTTCTGGTGTATTTGCTATGTCTATATAATTAATAATACTTTGGTCTATTAATTTTAACTGCGCTACAAAATCGGCTTGAGCTTCTTTACTTCCTAGCGATTTTATCTTGTTTTTAATCCCCGCTTTTAATTGGTTTAGCGTAGCAAAAATTAAAGAGATATTATCTATTATTTTGGTAGAATGCGAGGTGTCTTCAATTTCTAAATTGGAAACAATATCAATCAACATTTCCAAATCTGTGGTAATTTGATTGACTTCTTTCTCTAAAGCTTTTGCTTTTATAACCTTTTGTATTTCTGGTAGACTTTTTTCTTTTTCTTCTACTCGTTTATGGTACGGTTCTAAGGCTTTATCGTCTAGTAAAAACTGTACACAGCGTTTAGAAATTAAAGTGTTTTGCTCTGCAACTTGCTCTTCTAGTTCTTCTAATAAGGCTACATTTATATAACGAATATCTCGTAAGCTAATAACTTCGCCTCGTAAACTTCGCAATTGACTTAATAAACCAACAAAATCGTCTATGGATTTAAAGGAAGTACTTTTTATTTTTCCTAAAAGAGCTGATGATTTTTCGTTAATTAATTGCGTGCTCTTTGCCGCTTGCTTTTTTAATTGTACTACTTTTTCAAACTCCTCAATAGCAGCATTTGCGGCTTGGTTTATTTCTAAAAGCGGTTTATTTAATTGGTAAGTTTCTTCTTCTGGTAACCAATAATAAGTGTCGTTTATGTCTTTAGATATTTTAGCAATATCATCGTAAAGCCCTGTATAATTATCTTCTTTACTTAATAATTTTATCAGTTCGTAACACTCGGCCATTGCACGAACAATATCTTTATTACCTATTTTATAAAGTAAGGTGTCTTGATGTTGAGAGGGCATTAAATTACCTTTTAAATAAGGTGTTTGCCAAATTTGAATAACATGGTGTTTTGTTTGTTCATTCTCGGTACGAAAATAACATAATTCGCCATTGTTTAGCACCGTAAAACCGTTACAAATAATAGGGGTTTTTACCTCTTGCTCTATAATATTGTAGGACATTAATATGTAAAGCCCACGAATACTTGCATAGAATATGTATAAGAAATCTTCTCCATTTGGAGAGGCTATTTTTTTCTGAAACTTTACATCTACAGCATCGTTCTCGAATAGTTTATATTCTCCTGTTTGTAAATAATATCCGTTAGGGAAAATAAGGCCATGGTCGTCTGGTAATTTTACCGCAGTATCTTTTATACTGTTAATTTTTTGTACATCTTGTAATTTATGGTTGTAAACAAAATAACGGGGGGCTTCTTGGAATGGTTTTATTTCTAAAACAACTAAATTACCTAAATCTGCAAACTTAAATTGCCCATCGTCTAAGGTTTGATCTGTATGTAAAACGGGCTCGTCTAGTATGCCTTTACCATTATCGGTATTATCTTCAATTTTAATGGTTAAATCGCCACCAACAGTTTCAACAAATACTTTGTCTAAAATAGAAATATGCGGATGTAAGCCATAGCGATGCATATCTCTCGTTACTTCTTGCCATTGAAACTCGTGTTGATTGGGGAATTGATATTCATGCTCACTTCTATTATCAACATACTCAAGCGTATCTCCTTTAATAAGCCACTTAAATGTTTTTATATCTGTATTACTTTCGCTTAACTGAAATACCATGTGTAAGTAATTACCAATAATGGCAAATTTTGAAAAGATGGTATTTCTATAATATTTATATAGATTGGTGAAATCGTTGATAAAAATAGTATCGTTTAATAGGTTTAAAGATAGGTTGTGGAAATGATTGTCTTTAAACTCGTATATGCTAAATACATCAGATAATTTTATGTCTGTGCGTAAACCAAAATGTACATTATAACCAAATATAGATGTATTACCTAAAGACACAATATCGCGCGCAATGCAATTGTTTTCGGTATTAATTCTATCGTTAGCTATTAGTTTGGTTTCGATAGTCCCAAAAACATGTTTCCTGGCATCGTTTAGTTTATGCAATTGTTCTTGTAATTGCTGTTTTTGTTTTTGCAATCTACTTTGAATAATTTCATAAGTGCCGCCATCTAATTGCTGCGAAGTATTTTGGTTGTCCATATAAGTTTTATAGCTGAATTTTGAAAAAACAAGAACCTAGAAGGTGCTTTGGTTGTTAAAAATAGGCAGAGATGTATAAACCTCATAGATTTAAAAACCTATGAGGTTTTTGAGTGTATTATGATAATTTTTTGTCTGATAAACCTAAACCTTTGGCTAGGTTAAACAAATTGCTAAATAAGCTTTCTTCTTGTGTTCCAGATGAACGTTGTTTTAAATCTACTAATAAATTAGCTACTGTTAGATTTTTAATGTCTTCTGAAGAGATGCCATATTTACTAGCAAATTCTTTTACTTTATCTAAAAGGTTGCCTTTTACATCATCGCTACCTAATATAGCATCTTTAACATCTTGTATGTTATCACTATGTTGTACTAAACGATCTATACCTTTGGCTTTAGTAATTTGTCCAATAATTTGATCAAAGAACATGGTTTCTCCACCTACAATATCAATATTAGCAGCTTTTAAGGCATCACCAATAACTTGAGCTTGTGCATCTGCGATGTCTTTTTGTATGTTAATATGTGCAAGGTCTACTTTTAATTCTTTTTCTAAACGTAGTTTAAACTCTTCATGTTCTTTACCAGCACCATTAAGCTTTTTCATAGCTTCGGCCTTCTCTTCTATACCTACAGCTTCAGCTAAAGCAATTTCTTTATTACCAATTGCTTCTGCAAGTGCTTTTTCTTTAATAACTTCTGCTTCTGCAACGCCTTCTTCTTTAATAGCTGTTGCTTTTGCTAGTATACCAGCCGCTTCAGCTTTTGCTTTCTTTTCAATAATATTAGCTTCTACTAGGCCTTGACGCTCATGTGCATCTGCTTTTGCATGCATTACTTGTGCTTCAGATAAACCAATGGTTGCTTCTTCTTTAGCTGTTGCTTCTGCTAATGTTTTACGTGCTTCTGCTTCTTTTTCGCTAGCTTCTTTTTGTGCTTGCGCTTCAATGTTAATTTCCTCTGCTTTTTGTTTTGCTGCTTCTTTTTGCGCTTCTGCTGCTTTAATAGTTTTAATTAATGCTTCTTCTGCGTTAGCTTGCGCAACTGTTATTTTTACTTGCTTATCACGATCTGCAGTTTTAAAAGCTTCAATATCTTTCATGTTTTCTTGCTCTTCAACCACCCCTTTTTCTAACATCACTCTATCTCGAATAACATCTTGAATGTTTTTCTTTTCTACTTCAACAACTTTTTCTTTTTCAATTTGTGCCAGGGTTACAATACGTTCGCGCTCTGTAGCTTCTAACATTCTATCTTTTTCTACACGTTCTGTTTCTACAGCTTCAGTACGGGCTTTGTTTTTTGCAGCAACAATAATTTGACGCTCCATGTTTTCTTCGGCTACTTTAACTTTTTCTTGCGTGGCTATTCGTGCCGATTCCGATTTTAAACGCTCCTCTTCTGCTACTTTTAAAATTTCTGCTTCTTCTCGTGCTTTTATATTCGAGATTTCTCTGCGTTGTTGCTCTTCTTTTTCTGCCAATTGCTTATCTAATTCTAAGATTGCTTCACGAGCTTCAACATCTTGCTTACGAATTACTTTTTCTTCGTCTCGCTTAATTAGGTTAGCTTTAACATTTTGATTAGCTGTTAATTCAGTAATCTTTTTAATACCTTCTGCATCTAAAATATTATCTGGTTTTAAGAAACTAACTGGGGTTTGTTCTAGATAATCTATAGCACAATCTTCTAAAGTATAACCGTTTAAATCTGTGCCAATAATATCTACAATTTCATCTCTAAATTCTCTTCTGGCTTCGTATAGCTCTGTAAATTGGAATTTTTTACCAACTGTTTTTAAGGCTTCAGAAAATTTAGCTTCAAATAATTCTTCTAATGTAGCAATGTCTGAAGCTCTTTCGCAACCAATAGTTTGAGCCACTTTTTTAATGTATTCTACTTCGTTGTTTACTCTAACAAAAAAGGCGACTTTAATGTCTGCGCGCATATTATCTTTACAAACTAATCCATCATTACCTAAACGTTCAATTTGAATCTTTTTTACAGAAATATCCATTATTTCTACACGGTGAAATACAGGAACGACGTACATACCTCTATCGGTAGCGACTTTAGTTCCTTTAAAACCAGTTCTAACTAAAGCTTCCCCTTGTGGAACCTTTTTGTAGAACATGGCAATGATTGCAAAATAAACAATAACTAGGAATAGAATGAGTCCAAATCCTATTCCTATAATTTGTGGTAAGTTATCCATAGTTTTAATTCGTGTTTAATTTAGTTTTTAGTTAATATATATACCGACATTTTTTATTTTCGGATTTTTTCTTTTTTACTAGTTTGCACTACATAGAAGTGTAAAATTATACTTCTGAAATATATTTTTGTACATAATAAAATGATTTATCATGACTTGGTTTAATAATTAATATAGAGTCTCTAAACTGTATAGGAAATCCTTCTAGAGATTTAATATTAATGGATAGTGTATCGCCATTTACAATAATTTCTGCTGAGCCTAATTTATTGCCTTTAATATTAGATAAACATGTGCCTCGTCTTCCAATAAAATCTATTGGTGCATCTCCATCTTGATTTAAGTTCTTAAAGAATCCTTTAAACGGTGTTGTCACTATTTTTGTTAAAATAAGAGATGGTAATATAGCTAATAGCATAAGTATAAAACCAAATGAGTTGTCGAAGCTATGAGTTATAGATGTACTTACTGCAGTACAAATCCACCAAATAAAAATCCAACAAGTAAAAGTGAACATAAAAGGAAGTCCAACAAAATTGAAGTAGATTAATACAATTTGCCACCCTTTTAAAGATTTGCGGCGTTTGCCAATAACATCTTCTTTATTGACCTCGGTGTTTGCAATGTCATGAAAATCTACATTGCCACCTTCTATACCAGAATCGATATCTATATCGGCATCTACATCCACATCAACGTCTATATCAACATCGACATCTAAATCGAAATCAATACCAGAAATCATGGTAATTAGCCAATATACAATAAGAAGAAGTACAAGTATGGTTAATGTAATATTAGCGCTAGAAAATAATATGTCGGTTATTGAAGTCAATATTAAGCTTGTTTATTGTTTTTATTTAATTTTAATTGTTCTTTAAGTTTTGCTAAATCATTTTCAGCTGCATTTTCGATAGTATTAATGGCTTTATCTATTTGTTCATCTGTACTTTCGTTGGTGTTAGCAATATCTCCATAAGCTTCAGCTAAAGCTTCTTCTTGAGAGACCTTGTCTTTCATGCGTTCCAGCATTGAAACCGTGCCAGAGCTATCCAATTCAGACATTTGTTTGTTTAGGTTTTTGGTTGCTTTAGAGACTTTTACACGAGCTTTTAAGGTTTTTAATTCGTTTTCCCATTTTTGAATATTAGTTTTAATCTCTTTTACATTCTTTTCTAATAGGGATACAGAAGTATTTAACTTATTAACTTCGGCTTCGTGTTGATTTGATTGCTGGTTGGCTTCTTCCTTTTTTATTAAAGCTTCTTTAGCTAATCTGTCGGCCTCAGCACTATCTAAGTTACCACTTTCTGCTTTTTGCAAAATAAGCATTGCTTTTTGTTGGTAATCGTCTGCTTTATTAGCGGTATTTTCTTTATCGTTTTTTGCACGTATAGCTAAAGCTTTTACTTGTGCTAAGGATTCTATGCTTTTTTCAAGGTCACTGCGTAAATCTCTAATGCCTTGTTCGGTCATTTTAATGGGATCTTCCATTTTGTCTATAGCCGAATTTGTTTCGGACTGACCTATCTTAAATAGTCTTCTAAAAATGTTCATAATGTATTTTTTTAATATTTTGAAAAATTAATTATTTGCTCTGAATATTCACTTAATAATAAACCGAGCGAATTTAAACTACCTTCCAATTCATTTAAATCTAAATTCTCTAATTGTAAGGTGTCTCTAAAAATAACACGCTCATAAGTTTCGTCTAAAACAAAAGCGCCATGTATAATGTCTCGATTTTTTTTAAGTAAATGCTTAAAAATTTCTTCACTAGGTTGGTTTATTTTAAAAATAAATTGCTCCATAATTAATATAGGTGAAGCAATACCTATGATTAGATTTTTAATACCAAAATCTTCTTTTTCAATAACAATGATGCCTTCGTTAATATCTTCTTTTACAATATTTACATTTAGTTCTAATAAGAAGTTTTTAGTCTTTAAATAGTGGTCATTCATTAGCTATAAATTAATAGTTTTTACAGTTTTAAATTTAGATTAATATTACAAAAATGTTTGTAATATTAAGCAGGAAATGTGGAATATAATTGCTGCCATAATTTTGGTTTTTTTCTTGTGAAATGATTCGTTTTTTGTTGAATTATCTAAAATAATTAGCATAATTCAAAAGTATTAGCTAATATTGTTAGTGTAAATATACAATTTATTTTTCATTTTGCAAATAAAATTAGCAATTTATGTCTTTTTTTGGAAAAAATATAAAAAAAATAAGAGGAGTAAAAGGTTTGAGTCAACAAGCTTTTGCTGAGATTTTCGATCTAAAACGTGCGACTTTAGGGGCTTACGAGGAAGGTAGGAGTGAGCCGAAGATAGAAACTATTATTAAAATTGCTAATTATTTTAGCATATCTATAGATGCATTGCTAACATCGGAATTAACTGTAAATGAATTGTTGCGCTTTAAAGGGGACTTAACAATAGCTAACGAACCTTTAGTAAGAGAGCAATTTGCAACTATTCCTTGTATTACTGAGCAAAACTCAAAAGATTATATTAAATATTTTAATAAAGAGAATTTTATTAAAGATATGCCTAAAGTGCATCTTCCAATTAATACAGAAA
>NZ_JBSHNS010000295.1:0-18152 GCF_053601635.1 Pontimicrobium sp. MEBiC01747 | reverse complement strand
TAACACATTTTAACGCTAAACTAGTAGATGAAGAGTTTAGTTATAATTCTGGAAACAATACAGAATGGGAAACGGTAGAAAGTTTAAGGCATTTAGTAAAAGAACATGTAGATCCTAATTTTACAGAATAATGAAAGCGATACCTTACGGAAGACAGAATATAGAACAAGATGATATAGACGCAGTAGTAAAAACACTAACAGCAGATTTTTTAACGCAAGGACCAAAAATTAAGGAATTTGAAGAGAAATTTGCTGCGTATGTAGGTTCAGAATATGCCGTGGCCGTAAGTAATGCTACAGCTGGGTTGCATATAGCAGTACTAGCATTAGAATTAAAACCAAACGATCGCGTTATTACAACTCCAATTACTTTTGCTGCATCTGCAAATTGTGTTAGGTATGCAGATGCAGAAGTATGGTTTGCAGATATAGACCCAGATACTTATTTATTATCTTTTGAAAGCACCAAAAAATTAATAGAAAGTAAGCCTAAAGGGTTTTTTAAAGGAATTATACCAGTAGATTTTGCAGGATTACCAGTTAATCTTGAAAAGTTTAAAGCATTAGCAGATGAACACGATTTATGGATTGTGGAAGACGCTTGTCATGCACCCGGAGGTTACTTCGTTGATTCTAATAAAGAGACTCAGAAATGTGGAAATGGTAATTATGCAGACATAGGTGTTTTTTCTTTTCACCCAGTAAAGCATATCGCATGTGGAGAAGGAGGTATGTTAACTACCAATTCAGAAAAAGTATATAAAAAGCTTTTATCACTTCGAAGCCATGGTATTACAAAAGAAAACATGAGTGAGAATCATGGTGGTTGGTTTTATGAAATGCAAGAATTAGGATATAATTACAGGCTTACAGACATTCAATGTGCCTTAGGTATTACCCAACTTGCTAAAAATAATGAAGGTGTAAAAAAGAGAAACGCTATAGCAAACACATATAAAAAAGCATTTCAAAATAAAATTAAATATCAAAGCTTGCCAAGCGATAGTTATAACGCACACCATTTATTTATTATAGAAGTAGAAGATAGGATAGGGCTTTATAACAACTTAAGAGAGAATAATATATTTGCTCAAATACACTATATACCAGTCCATACTTTACCTTACTATAAAGAGATTGGTTATGGGGATGCTAATCTAAGCCATTCAGAAAATTATTATTCTAAATGCATTAGTTTACCTATGTATCCTAGTTTAACAGAAAAAGAACAAGCTTTTGTTATAGAAAAAGTACTAGATTATATTAATGGCTAATTTAGCAATTATACCAGCAAGAGGAGGAAGTAAGCGCATACCTAGAAAAAATATTAAATCTTTTTTAGGTAAACCAATTATAGCATATTCTATAGAAGCAGCATTACAAAGTAACTTGTTCGATGAGGTAATGGTGTCTACAGATGACGAAGAAATAGCAGCAATAGCCATAAAATATGGAGCAAAAGTACCCTTTCTAAGAAGTAAAGATAACGCTAATGATTATGCAGTTTTAGCAGATGTAGTAGAAGAAGTTATTACTAGTTACTCTAATATAAAAAAGACCTTTAATATAGTTTGCTGTTTATTACCAACAGCTCCTTTTATTACCTCTAATAAAATTAGAGAGGCTTACCAAAAACTAACAAAAGAAAAACTTGATAGTGTATTCCCTGTATTGGAATACTCATTTCCTATACAGCGCTCTTTAAAGATAGATAAAGATAAAGTAAAAATGGTTTGGGAAGAACATTTAAATTCCAGATCACAAGATTTAGAAGCAAGATATCATGATTCGGGTCAGTTCTATTGGTTAAATACAACCTCTTTTTTAAAAGAGAAGAAATTATTTACATCAAACTCAGGGGCAATAATAATTTCCGAGTTAGAAGCACAAGATATAGATACAAGTACCGATTGGGCGTTAGCAGAAATAAAATATAAACTATTATTTAATAACCATGAAAATAGTCTTTAGGGCAGATGGCAACGCAATAACAGGGCTAGGACATTTATATAGGCTATTTAGCCTTGTTGAAGTTATTAAAGAGTCTTTTGAATTTATATTTTTAACACATGAAAGCTCTATACATTCAGTAATACCAAAAACATATAATACTTCAATTGTACCAAAATCCATAACCATTGAAGATGAGCCAGAATGGATAATGGAGAACTACCCATCTTCAGAACACATTATTGTTGCAGATGGCTATCAATTTATAACATCGTATCAAAAAAAAATAAAAGAATTAGGGTATAACCTTGTTTATATAGATGATTTAGCAAAAGAGTATATGTATGCAGATATTGTTATCAATCATTCGCCATACATTAAAGAAAGCCATTATAAAAAAGAAACATACACAAAGTTAATTTTAGGAACACAGTATGCTTTATTAAGACCTCTTTTTTTAAAAGAAGCCAAACAAAATAAAGAAATTAAAACAATAGATAGCGCCTTTATTTGTTTTGGTGGAGCAGATCCTTTTAATTTAACTTTTAAGGCTGTTAAAGCATTACTAACAATCTCTAAATTTAAGGCAATACATGTTGTTTTAGGAGGTGCTTACAAGCATAAAGAAATTATAGCATTAGAGAAGGAGTATCCAAATAAAATAAAAACCTACAAGAACCTTTCAGAGAAAGATTTAATTAAAACCATGCAAGCATGTAACTACGCTATTGCCCCAGCGAGTACAATTTTATATGAACTTTGTTGTGTTAAAATGCCTATATTAAGTGGTTATTATGTTGATAACCAAGAATTAATATATAAAGGGTTTTTAGAGAATAAAGCAGTATATAAAGGAGGGAATATAAAAAACTATCTAATTTCCGATTTTATTGAAAAAACAAAAGAAATATTAAAGCAGCAGCATTTTAATTCCCAAATAGAAGCTCAAAATATTCTGTTCGATAAAAAAATAGCATTTAGACATTTAAACTTAATTAAGGAATTATGTTAACGTTAGGAGTACTTTGTAGTGGCGGTTTAGGCATAGATACATTGACAAAAATAGCTAAAGAACATACAATAAAATTTGTACTAACAGATAGCGGGTCTAAGGAAATAATTGATTTTGTTATCAAAAATAATATTCCGTATTATGCAGGCAACCCAAGAAAAGGGAAAGGGTATAATTTTATTAAAAACATTAATGTAGATGTTATAGCATCCATAAACTATTTGTTTTTAATAGAGAAAGATATTATTGACCATTCTAATATTTTAACGTTTAATATACACGGTTCACTATTGCCTAAATATAGAGGAAGAACGCCACATGTATGGGCAATAATAAATGGAGAATCGGAAGCAGGAATTACAGCGCATGTTATTGATGAAGGCTGTGATACAGGAAAAATAATTCATCAAAGAGTAGTTGCTATTACACCAGGAGATACAGGAGCAACCATGCTTAAAAAATATGCTAGAGAATACTATCCTTTAGTTAAAGAAATTCTTGAAGATATACTTTATAATAGATTAAAATTAACAAAACAGAAAGAAGAAGAAGCAACATATTTTGGAAAACGAACCCCAGATGACGGAGAAATAAATTGGAATCGTAAAGCACAAGATATAATAAACTGGGTTCGAGCCCAAGCTAACCCTTACCCAGGCGCATTTACCTATTATAATAACAAGAAAATAATTATAGATAAAGTCTCTTTATATGAAGGAGAAATTAATGCAGAAAAATACGCTATAGGTGAAATTATAAACTCCAATCCTCAAGTGCTTGTAAAGTGCAAAAATGGAATTATAGTATTAGACATTATAAGAACAAAAAATTGTATTTTTGAAGAAGGAAAAATTTTTGAAAATGAGAATAGGAAATAGAGAGATAGGTGGAGGTAATCCATGTTTTATAATTGCAGAATTATCTGCAAACCATAATGGAGACTTAGATGTTGCAATAGAAACCATTAGAGCAGCAAAAAAAACAGGTGCAGACGCTATAAAACTTCAAACCTATACTCCAGACACTTTAACAATAGATTGCGATAATGAGCATTTTAAAATTGAAGGAGGAACGTTATGGGACGGTAAAACATTACATGAACTTTATGGGGAAGCCTATACACCTTGGGAATGGCATAAAAAACTATTTGAAGTTGCAGAAGAAGAAGGACTTATATGCTTTTCATCACCTTTTGATTTTACAGCAGTAGATTTTTTAGAAGAATTAAATGTGCCTGCATATAAAATAGCATCTTTCGAAATACAAGATATCCCATTAATAGAATATGCGGCTTCAAAAGGGAAACCAATAATTATGTCTACAGGTATAGCAGAAGAAGCAGACATTAAACTCGCTGTAGAAACATGTAGAAAAGTAGGGAATAATAACATTATTTTATTAAAATGTACATCATCCTATCCAGCACCTTTAGAATTAGCAAATTTAAAAACTATTCCAGACTTAAAAGAGCGTTTTGGAGTAGAAGTTGGTTTTAGCGATCATACATACGGAGCTTTAGCGCCAGTTGTAGCAACTACTTTAGGAGCTACAGTTATAGAAAAACACTTTATTTTAGATAAGTCCATTGGTGGTCCAGACGCAGATTTTTCTCTTGATGTTGCAGAATTTACAGAATTAGTAGATAAAGTAAGAGACACAGAGAAACTATTAGGAAAAGTATCTTATGAAATTTCAGAGAAAGTAAAAAATAACAGAAAATTTGCACGCTCTCTATTTGTAGTTAATGATATAAAACAAGGCGATACCATTACTAAAGAAAATATTAGGTCTATTAGACCTGGTTATGGTTTACACCCCAAGTATTATAAAGAAATACTAGGTAAAGTTATAAATACTAACTTAGATAGAGGAACACCACTTTGTTTAGAACATATTAAAGAATAACTTTGTTAAAAAGTAAAATACTTAAACATAAAGCTTATATCTTTTATACCTTTTTCAAATATGTTGAATATGGTATATTAGCCTTAATTTTCATGTCTTTTGCCAACTTGGTGTCACCAGAAGAATATGGAAGAGCTTCTGTAGGTTTTCAAGTTATAACCTATTCAGCATTTATTGTAATGGGGGTTAATCAAGTATTACTTAAACGTTACTCTTTAGAAGATAATGAGAGCCTTAAAACCTTTTATTTACAATATAATGTTATATATAACATTATGGCTTGTGCTTTTTCTGTTTTCTTAATTTCTATATTGTTTTCTAATAAAGAATATGTTGTTTTTCTTTCTCTTATTTGTGGTGTTAAGCTCATTCTGGAGTCCTCTATAGCCATTAATAGAGTTAAAAGTAATATGGTAAATATTAATATAGTATACCTATCCTATTCAATACTATTTTTAATTCTCTTTTTTACACTTGTATCCAATGTTTTTAATTTTTTTAAATATTGGAGTTATTCTATTTTTTTTGGTGCAGTTGTAGGAGCGATGTTAAGCTTTATATCAGTTTTTAAATCCTTTCGTTTAAATCCTTTTATAGAACAATTAAAAAGCCACTTTAAACTATTGTTTAACGATGGGGTTAAACTTGCTTTAATTAGTTTAATTTCCCCTTTATTTTCAACACTTAATATTATTTGTTTAAACTATTTTGAAATAGATGATACCGTTACAGGGAACTTTCAATTAGCAGATAATATAGCAAATATGGTTTCACTAGGAGGAGCTTCAATTCTATTTATTGTATTTCCAGACGTTATTAAACAAATTTCGAAAGACACATCAAAGATTCAATCGTTTTATAAATTAGGGCTTAAAGTTGTAGTTATTAGCATTATTGCATTAGTAATTTTGTACTATCCTTTAAAAGAAGTTTTATTATACTTTTTTCCAGAATATGAAAAACTATCTTATCTAATTCTTTTTACCCTAATTTCGAGGTTACTAATACTATTATTATTTATACCTAATTCGGTTTGGATAACATTCTCTAAAGAGAAAATTTATATAAAAAGCTCTATTGTTGGTGTATTAATTATGGGGGTTGTTTTTATTGTTTTTTTAAACAAAGCAAGTATAGATGCAATTTACAATTATATGCTAATCTTTCAAATTGTAGTTTTAATAGGACTACATATATATTTAAAGCGTAAAATAAAAGCTAATATAATATGAGACTTATAATAGCATTCGATACTAATTTTAAATTTAATACTACAGATACAGTTATTGCTAAAGAAAAACCAAGTAGTATAGAGGATAGCCAATTTATTAAGGTAGATGCTTTAAAGGAGGTGGATTATGTTGATGACTTAGAACAACTAAAGGACAGTTTAATAAAAAATTATAAATCTAAAAACATTAGAGGTTCAATTTATAGTTCCATAAATAACTTTAATAGAAATTGGATTTTACCACTTTTTAAATGGGTAGATACTATAGATTCTGCACTTTTAAAACAGACCTTTACAGAAATTATTATTATTGGTTATACTAAAAATATAGGCTATATCCCTTACTATGAAGCAGAAGGGGAAATAGGAAGTAAATTACTCTATTCAGATTATGACGCTATACCGTGCTTAATAGAAGAATACTTAAAAAGCAAAAATATTAATGTTCTATTAAAACAAAAAAAATCGGTTTTTAAATTACGTATTAGAGTTTTTATTAGGCGATATATACTCTTAATATATAAAGTTATTGCTTTTATAAAAAATAAATATAAAACACGACACTATAAAAATCAATCAATAGACTTTAATAAAATAAAGTTTTTGTTTAGTACCAGAAGTATAGCACACTCAGAATATATGTTTAATTTTTTGAAAACATATAATGAGGAAACTATAATACATGTAAGCGATGGATTACATGCAGGTAATAAGAACCTTAATTTTATAGAAAATCAAAAATTTAAAAATGTTGTAGTACTCTACAAAACAGTATCCATACTAAAAACAATTTCTATTTTTTTTAATACAGTTAAAGCATTATGCAAAGTTAAAAGAAATACCTTTTTTGAGATTAAAGGTATAAAGATAAATATGTCTAGCGTAATAAAAGAAATGCTAATTTCTTATTTTGATGCCTTACTATACCAAGCAAGTATTCTATCTACAATTAAAGACAATAAGATTAAACTTATTACAGGAGAAATGTATACCCCGTATGCTTATACTGTTTCAGAAATAGGAAAAGATAAAGCTAATACAACGATACAATTACAGACAACAGCAATGATGGTTCGTAAAGAACCAAATTTTGTGTATTGTGATAAGTTTTTAATGAATTCAAAAGAAAATGCTGAAGCGTTAAAAAATATATACCCCAAAAAAGCCAATCAAATAGAATATTATGGTTCACTTTTATATAACGAAAAAGCAACAACACAATTAGACAATAAAAGAGAACTTAAAAAAATAGTATACTTTACACAACCACTAATTGAAGAAGATATAGAATATTTAATTATAGATAAATTAATAGAACTAGAACGTATTTATAATTACAAAACATATATTAAATTACACCCTAGAGAAAGAGCTAGTAAACTAGAACGCTATAACAATAAACTAAATATAATAGATAATAACCTTATATTTAAAGAGTATATTAGTGAGTTCGATTTAGCAGTTATTAGAAATACTTCATTAGGATCCTCTATAATATTAGAAGGAATACCAATTATTACATGTCTATTATCTGAAACAGCTAGAAATAGTAAAATGGATTATATAGACCATAATTACCATGGGACAATTTTTTCTATAAATGAGTTAAAAAATAAAATAAGCCATTTTGAAACTTTAAAAACAGAATTTAAAAGCTATAGAGAAAACTACATACAAATGAATGAATTAACCAAAGGTGTACACCATTTTTATAATAGTTTATGAAGCATAAGCTAAACGTTAATATACATACTTTTTATATAGTTAATATAATTACTATTATTATTTTAGGTCTAATAGCGACACTATTAAGAGGCTTTACAGATATAAATTTAATTAGGTATATTCTTTTCTTAAACCTTATAAATAACTCATGGTATATTATAGTAAACCTACATAAGCTTAAACTAAAGCTCTGGACTTCTGTTTTGTTTATTTTAGTTATTATATCCTTTATAAAAGGCCTAGTTGTAAGCCCAATAAGCGAAAGAAGCATCCTAGATTTTTATAAACCTATAAGCTTTTTAATTATTTATCAAATCTTTAGTTCCTTAAAGCGAGGAGACAGAGATTTAATAGTAAATAAAATAAAGACTAGTTATGCTAATTTCTTATTAAAATCATCAATATTCTTTGGAATAACCGTAGTTGTTCTACTCATTTTTTTTAGAGGCTATCCTGGACTTAGATTACCACTAACAATACCGCTAACCGTATATGCTTTAAATATTGCAAATATGAGTGTTATAGGCTTAATAATTGTTGGGATTTTTTCAGGAAAACGAGCAATATTAGTAGCATCATTACCCGTTTTAATATTAGTTATAAAGAAGCAATTAACAGTTAAAAAAGTAATATTTTTTCTTGTATCTGTATTACTATTACTTATAGTATTATATCCTAAATTAGATAATATAAATTCCTCGAAAGCATTCAATAAATATAGATATACCATTAAAAAATTCGAAAAATTTAAAGAAACTAAAGATTTAGAACTACTTAATCATGCATCTGGACAACGTTTGCAAGAAATTACATCTGGATTTCATGATTTTAATTCTTTAGACTATATTTTTGGAAAGGGAGTTGGTTATACCTACGACTTGTATAATGTTAAACGAACAAAGCTAATTAAGGAAGATTATGGGAATATTCACTTTTCTCCAGCTTCTCTAGTATTGTCATACGGTCTACTGTTTATGTTAATCTTATATAGCAGTCTTATATTAATACTTATAAAAGCAAGAAAATATTACAAATCCCGAGGAGATGCTTTTAATGTTAAAGTGTTGTATTTCATTGTATTATCGTTTTTTATAGAATCACTCTTTGCTTTTATTTTATTCGTTGTTCCTTTTCTGCCTATTTGTATGGGGCTATTAAGTAACTATATTAAAACAAAAAATAATGATACTTAAAATTAAAAAAAGCATTAGTTTTTTGGTCTTGTTATTAGCTTTTGTAATGACAGGAACACCGATAATAGTAGATAGTATTTTAATAATAATGGCAGGAGTATTAGCACTGTTTCTTTTTTTTAAAGAAAAGAACTATGAGAAGATATTTTTAAAAACATACTTTCCACTGTTTCTTTTTTATTTAGTGCTGTTAATAGGTCTTATATATTCAGAAAACATTTCTAAAAGCTTTAACCAGCTAGAAAAGAAATTAACTTTTATAATATTACCAATAATATTTTATACAATAAGACACTACATAAACACCGAAAAAATAATCAAGTATTTTTCTTTTGGAGTGCTTTTTTCCTCATTAATATGCGATGTTATAGTCGTTTTTAAATATAAAACCATTTTTACAGGTTACACCACGTTATTGCAGTCTTTAGACATTGATCCCACTTATTTTTCTATGTATTGTCTTTTTGCAATGACATTTTTTTATGAAACACTATTAAAAACAACGAACACGAAAATAAAAATAGCATATTTAAGCGTTTTTATTTATTTAGCCTATTTCTTCTTAAGAGTAGGATCTAAAATTGGTTTAATTTTAATATTTGTAATTATTATTTACACATTATTAAAATCCTTTAGAAAAAAGACTAAAAAAACAAATTATATCCTATTTACTATTTTAATAATGTTTGCATTATTAAGTTATTTCTTGCCTATTACTTATAATAGATTTTATGCTCCATTAATAGATAATAAACTTGACTTTTACCAATTAAGGATGAAATTTTTTAATGAGCGCTATTATGCATGGAAATGCTCCCTTGAAGCCCTTAATATTAAATATATATGGTTAGGTTATGGTACAGGAGACGATTTAGGAGTCTTAAAAGAATGCTATGAAAGTTTTAAAAGAACGTACACTTTAAACTCACATAACATTTATTTTTCTAGTTTATTAAAAAACGGATTTTTAGGGTTGTTATCACTTCTTTTTGTTATTATTCAAGGATTTAAAACGAGTAAAATACAATATATTATTTTTTCCTTAATTATAATATTTACAGGTTTTACAGAATCAATCTTTGAGAGACAGAAAGGCATCATATTTTTTACCTTTATTTGCACTTTAATACTTACGGAATTACTAATAAAAAAAGAAAATAAATGTGTGGAATTGTAGGCTACATATCAAAAGCAGGATATAGGGACACTTTAGAAGATAAATTAGAAGCAATAAAACATAGAGGGCCAGATGGAAAAGGACTCTATGAAAGCTTTAATGAGACTTGTAATGTAGGTTTAGGTCATGTAAGATTAAGTATTATAGACCTATCGGAAAAAGCAAATCAACCCTTTTATTCTAATTGTAATAAATATGTTATTATTTTTAATGGTGAGATATATAATTATAAGAAACTTAAAGATAAATACTTAAAAGATGTTGTTTTTAAAACAGAGTCAGATACCGAGGTCCTGTTACAGTTATATATTTTAAAAGGAAAAGCAATTCTTAATGAACTTAACGGAATGTTTGCCTTTGCAATATACAATGTCGATGACGAATCGTTATTTATAGCAAGAGATCAACTAGGTATTAAGCCTCTTTATTATTATTACGATAAAGATAAGTTCATTTTTTCTTCAGAAATTAAAGCACTTTGGAAATTTGCAGGAGTAAAAAAAGAAATAGATGAAAGTAGTTATACAGAGTTTTTACTAAATGGATTTCTATATGAACCAGATACTGGATTTAAAAATATTAATAAGCTTGAATTAGGATCTTCAATAACCATAAATGATACTTTTAATATATTAATAGAAAAATATTGGGACCTTAATTGTAACGAAAAAAACATAGCTAACCCTACAGAAACATTTAACCTTAAGATTAAAGACTCTATAGAAGAACACTTAGAAAGCGATGTGCCAGTTGGGTTATTTTTTAGCGGAGGTGTAGACTCTACGATTATACTAAATAAAGTAAAAGACACAATACAACCAATAGTTGTTAAGTCCAGTCAGGAAGATTCTAAAGATAGTGGGCAAACTAATGACTATTTTTATGCAAAAAAAGTAGCAAACTCTCTAAATGTAGAACTAGAAACTATTGAGTTAGACGAAGAAATAAAAAACACCGACGATTTTTTAAAACAAATAGACTTTTTAAGTAAAGCAACCGAAGAGCCTATATCGGACTATACATTTATATCTTCTCAAATTATATCTAAAAGATCTAAAGAAACAGGTTATACCGTTATGCTATCGGGTATGGGAGCAGACGAAATATTTGGAGGATACCCAAGATATAAAATGGTTAAATACGATAAACTATTTGGAGTTATAAATAAATTAGTACCAGACATACTATTAAAACGTAAATCGTTTGAAAAAAAGATACAACGCTTTAAAACGTATTTTAATTATAAAGAGTTTGGCCTAAAATATGCTAGTTTGGTGGGTTACTTTTCTTTAAAAGAGTTAGACGATCTAATACTAGACAAAGCAGATGCATCTGCATACTTAACTAAAACAAATAAATATTTAGAAAATGTACCCAATGCTTCTAAATTAAAAAAAGCAATGTATCTAGACCTTTATGGTTTTTTATCGCATAACTTTCTTGTTGCAGATAAATCTAGTATGCTGGAAAGTTTAGAATTAAGAGTGCCATTAGCTACTAAAGACTTAATGGAACAAACTTTTAATATTAAATCTAGCGCCTTACTAAAATTTAATGACACAAAAATAATATTAAAAAAACTCTTACTAAAAGCAGGTTTTGCAAAAGATATAATTTATAGAAAAAAAGCAGGTTTTAATCCTCCGCTAGATAACCTAATTAAAAACTTAGGAATACAAAAAATAAGAAAAGTATTAGAAACTAATGGCTTTTTCAAATCCTTTAATATTAAATCTGTTGATATTATATTAGAAAATCATTTTAATGGAAAAGAAAACAATACTTATAAGATTTTTCAGTTACTGTATTTGAGTTTTTGGATTAAAAACAATGCCTTATAATTAAGTATTATACCTATTACTTTTTATATTTGCTAATAAAATTTCTTAAAAATGAATAAAATAGTCATTAAATTCACCCTAATTACATTTTTATCAATTTCAATATTAAGTTGCGGTAGCGATAAAAAAGAGAATAAAACAGAAAAAAATACACCAGCTGTTAGTGTAGAAAAAACCAAAGCAGAGTTAAAAAAAGAAGAACAGGCATATTATGAAAAAGCAATCCAAGAAGTCTTAAAATCTTCAAGCGAGTATGCCTACTATAAATCTGAATTAGGAGTTAATATATTTATAAAAGGAAGTGAAATTATTTGTTTTTTAGATGTGAAAAACGAAACTGATGCCATATATAGTGACAATTTTTTTGCTAATGTATACAAAACAGGAGGAAAAGAATCTTTAAAATTTGAATTTATGGATTTTGAGAAAGATGATGTTAAAATAGATGGAGTTGACTATATGTTTGCTGCTTTTAACTTTAAAGATGTAGACTTAACATCGTCAATTCAAGTTGGACAATACAGTAAAGAGCAGAAAAAAATAACTTGGAAAGTATTAATCCCAAAAGGAAGATTCCATAAATAATAGCTTTCTAGAGTACCGTAATCACCCCAATGGACTATAAAAAACTAAAAAGATTATACAATACTGTAAAATATCTAAAAATTAAACAAGTTTACTATAGATTATATTACTTTATTAGAAATAAACTTTACAAAAAAAACTACAAATTACCTCACAAACCTATAAAAACAACAGCTTTAAATTGCTATCGTTTTTATAACCCTTCATCTCGTTACGATGATTGTAGTTTTACCTTTTTAAATAAAACAAAAACGTTTAAGTCTGTAATAGACTGGAATTTTCCAGATTATGGAAAATTATGGACATATAACTTGAATTATTTCGAGTTTTTAAATCAACCAGAAATAACCGAAGAGAAAGGACTTAAATTAATTAATGATTATATTAATAATAATCACTATTTAAAAGATGGTCTTGAACCCTATCCCATTTCTCTTAGGACTATTAATTGGATAAAGTTTTTGTCTAGGTATAATATTACAGACAAAAAAATAAATAATGCATTATACCTGCACTACAAGCAATTATGCGATAATTTAGAATACCATTTATTAGGTAATCACTTGCTTGAAAATGCTTTTTCACTTCTATTTGGAGCCTATTTTTTTAATGACGAATACTTTTATAAAAAAGCAATTAACATTTTAAAAGTAGAACTTAAAGAGCAAATACTTAATGATGGAGCACATTTTGAGCTGTCACCTATGTATCATCAAATTATATTATTTAAAGTTCTTGACTCTATTTACCTAGTAAAAAATAATAAATGGAAAGAAAATGAGTTGTTATCTAATTTAATAACAACCGCTAAAAAAATGCTGTTATTTTTAAAAGAAATAACCTATAGTAATGGAGATATACCAATGGTTAATGATAGTACTTTTGATATAGCACCTACAACCAAAAAATTATTAGAATTAGCTAGTGTATTAAAAATAGATACAAATAATAATATAAAATTAAATGAGTCTGGATACAGAAAAGCTAAAAAAAATAATTACGAGTTATTTTACGATATAGGACATGTAGGTCCATCCTACCAACCAGGGCATGCACATTCAGATACGTTTAATTTTGAGTTATATTACAAAGGCAACCCCTTCATCGTAGACACAGGTATCTCTACTTATGAAAAGAATACTTTAAGGCAAATTGAAAGAAGTACAGCATCCCATAATACGGTATTAGTAAAAAATATAGAACAAACAGATGTCTGGGGAGGTTTTAGAGTTGGTAAAAGAGCAAAAATAACCTATTTAAAAGAAACAGATAATAAAATAATAGCTGGGCATAATGGCTATAAAGCTATTGGAATTAGCCACGAGAGAAGCTTCACACATTTAAATGACGAAATTACAATAGAAGACAAAATTACAGGAGATATAAATATTAAAACACAAGCCGCATTGCATCTCCATCCAAATATTAAAATAGCTCATATTGATAATAATATAATTAGTTTTGATGGTTTGGATATTACAATTACTTTTGATAATAATTATAAGTTGGTAACAACAGAAAAATACAACTACTGTTTTGGATTTAATAAAACCGTTAAAGCTGTGAAAATAGTAATAGAATTTGACGAGATTTTAACAACAAAAATTAAATGTAAATGATTGAAGACACAATAGATAATTTATTTAAAAAAGTAATAACTGTTTTTATTGTTATCTTCTTTCTTGTGTCGTTTTTTTCGCATATTATAACTTTTTATGATTTAAATTTTCCAACAAGGTTAACATTAGTTGTCAATTTAGTGTTCGAATTATGTCTTTTCTACTTTGTTTTCAAATTAAATATAGAAAAAAAGACTTACCTATATGTAATATTATTAATTGCTTCATTTATTATTGGACAAGCCCTTTTAAATTTTAAATTTTTTAAGCTAAATGCCCTTTTAAGTGAGGTTTTAGAAGGAGACGTTTTACAGATAAATAACTATCTTTTAATATTCTTCTTTTCGGCAGTATTTATACGTATTAAAAATAAAAAAGAAATTATACATAAGGTATTAGAAATAATTAAATATATCGTTTACGGCAATGCTATATTAGTTATTTTAGGTTTTGTTTTTAATATAGAACTTTTTAAATCGTACCCACATACCCCAAGATTTGGTTATATGGGGTTATTTTTAGCCAACACATTTGCGCAGTTTATTTATATAATATTAATTACACTAGCGTATAAAAAGTTTCAATTAAATAAAAAGTATTTACTTGAGTTTATATTTATATCTATTGTAGCTCTATTGTTAGGAAAAAAGGCTATCGCTTTATTTTTAGGCCTTTTAATGATATATCATTTCTGTTTTTTTAATAGGTATAAATTAATTTATAGAATTGTAACAGCTACAAGTTTGTTCTTAATCGTTCTGTTTAAAAAAGAAATTATAAACCAATTAGTAGAATGGTTCCCTTTTTGGAAGAAATTTGACGTTAATAAAAATTTACTTTCAGTATTATTATCATTAAGAGATATTAGATTTGAAAATTTTGTGGCTTTTATGGAAAGCCATTGGACTAAACTAAATTATATTTTTGGAGGCGTGAACTTTCCAAAAAGTCGCGTAGAGATGGAACTAATAGATTTATATATGTTTTTTGGGATTACGGGCTTAATCATATATTTTAATTTATTTAAATCTTTTTTTAGAAGGATCCCTATAAATGATGTAATTTTGCTTTTATTTACTTTAGTTATAGCCTCATTAACAGGTAGCTTTTTAGTAAACGTTAACTTAGTAATTGTTTATTATTTATTAATAATGAGTTTTAAAGAAGAAATGAACTATTACAGTACTTACGCACCATAAATTTTAAAATGAAAATCTTATTTCTTACATTCTATTTTGAACCAGATTTATCAGCAGGATCATTTAGAAACACATCACTATTTAAGGCTTTAAAAGAAAATATAAAAAAGACAGATACCATAGAAGTAATTACAACTAGCCCTAATAGATATGGATCTTATACAATAGAAGCACAAGAGAAAGAACATTTGTCGGATAATGTTATTGTAAACAGAATAAATATTCCAAAACATCAAAATGGAATTTTAGGTCAAATAAAAACATTTAAAAGCTTTTATTTTCAAGCACTAAAGAGTGTAAAAAACAAAGAATACGATTTAGTCTATGCTTCTTCATCAAGACTATTTACTGCCTTTTTAGGAGCAAGAATAGCCAATAAAAAGAAAGCGAAACTATATTTGGACATTAGAGATATCTTTAGAGAGACAATCTTAGACGTTTATAAAAATAAACTTATAAGAATAGCCCTTAATACTATAATAACTCCAATAGAGAATTATACTTTTAAAAGTGCTAATCACATTAATTTAGTATCTAAAGGTTTCGAAAGTTATTTTAAAAAATACAAATCAAATTTTTCATATTTTACTAATGGTATCGACTCTATTTTTTTAAATAGAACTAGTGTTGTAGAAAAAAAAGAAAATCAAAAAAAAGTTATACTATACGCTGGAAATATAGGAGAAGGACAAGGACTTCATATTATAATACCTACATTAGCAAAAGCTCTAGAAAAACATTATAAATTTAAAGTTATTGGAGATGGAGGGGTTAAAGACAAATTGCTTTCAGAAATAAAAAAACAAGAGGTTACAAATGTAGAAATTACACCACCAGTTGTAAGATTAAAGTTGCTCGAAGAATATGATAATGCAGATTTTTTATTTATGCACTTAAACAAACACGATGCGTTTAAAAGAGTGTTACCTTCAAAGCTATTCGAATATGGAGCCTTTAATAAACCAATGATTGCAGGTGTGTCTGGTTATGCTTCTACTTTTTTAAAAGAAAATGTTACTAATGCTTTAGTTTTCGAGCCAGGCGATTATGTAACAGCCACAAAATTAATAATGGATTACGAATATAAATTAGAAGACAGAAAACAATTTAAAATTAAGTTTTCCAGAGAACAGATAAATGTAAAAATGTCTAAATCTATACTAGAATTAGGAAAATGAAATCAATAATAATCTCAGGCATTTCAGGCTTTATGGGTTCTAATTTAAAGCCATATTTAAATAAAAACTATACAGTATTTGGGCTTTCAAGAAAAGAAAACGAAATAGAAAACACCATAAACTACGATGAGGTTTTTAAAAAAGGCTTAGACAATTATTTAGCATTTATACACTTAGCAGGTAAAGCACACGATTTAAAAAAGACTAGTGATAATAATGCCTATTTTGAAACTAATACAGATCTAACCATAAAATTATTCGATTTGTTTTTAGAAAGCAAATGCGAAGTTTTTATTTTTATGAGTACAGTAAAAGCTATTGCAGATAGTGTAGATAATGTGCTAACAGAAGAAAGTGTGCCAAATCCCAAAACAGCTTACGGTAAATCTAAAAGAGCGGCAGAAGAGTACATTCTATCGAAAAAAATCCCAGAAAATAAAAAAGTATATATATTAAGGCCGTGTATGGTTCATGGGCCAAATAATAAAGGGAACTTAAATCTGCTTTATAAAATAATAAGTAAAGGGATACCCTATCCATTAGGAAACTTCGATAACCGAAGATCTTTTCTGTCTATAGATAATCTTTGTTACTGTACAAAAGAGTTACTACATTTAAAACCAGAAGGAATTTGCTACCAGTTAGCAGACGATATGCCAATATCAACTAATAAGTTGGTTAGTATAATAGCAGAAACAATAGGCAAACCTACTAGAATTGTAAATTTTCCAAAATTTATGTTTCGAATAATAGCTCGAATAGGAGATATTATACCATTATTTCCAATTAATACAGATAAATTAGGAAAACTAACGGAAAATTATGTAGTTTCCAATTCTAAAATAACTGATGCTATTGGAAAAATGCCAATAAGCACAGAAATAGGAATTAAAAAAACTATCCAATCTTTTTTATAAAAAATGCTCAAATACATTTTAGTTTTTATTGCTTTATTTATCTTAGAAATCATCTATATAAAAATCGCATTTGCAAAAAATATTAAAGATAACCCTAATCACAGAAGCGCACATACAAAGCCAACAATTCGGGGAGGAGGAATAATCGTTGTATTTGCAATATTAATTTATGCCATTATATACACACCAGAAATTAACTTCTATTATTTTCTTATAGGTGTCCTATTAGTATCTATTATTAGCTTTTTAGACGACTTAATAACACTATCTTCTGTACTTAGATTAGGAATACACATTACAGCGTTCTCGTTAGTTTTTTATAGCTTAGGGTTGTTTCAAATAAATACCTTAGCTGCGGTAACACTTGTTGTTTTCTCTTATATTTTTTCTATAGGTTATTTAAATATATATAACTTTATGGACGGCATTAATGGGATTACGTTTTTAAATGCATTGGTAAGTTATTTTACTCTATTATATTTAAACGAATATTATTTGGTGTTTGAAGATTCAAGTCTATTTATTCTATTAATTATATCTATTGTAGTTTTTGGTTTTTTTAATTTTAGAAAAAAAGCCATATGTTTTGCTGGAGATATAGGAAGTATTTCTATAGGG
>NZ_JBSHNS010000294.1:0-761 GCF_053601635.1 Pontimicrobium sp. MEBiC01747 | reverse complement strand
CCATTATATTTTCAGTATCATAACCAGATGCTGCAATTGCTTTTTCAACAGTTTGGGCATTTGTTTTTGTAGCATCAAAAGAGATCTCTATTTTCTTTTTCTCCTTATCCCAAGTGGCACTTGCAACACCATCAACATTATTCGCGGCTTTTTCGATGGTTTTTTTACACATTCCGCAATTGCCTCTAACTCCAAAACTAGCATTAGTGATTGCCATTTTAGTCTCTGATTGTTCAACGTTTGTAGTTGTTTTGTTATCAGATTTACATGCCGTAAACACCATAGTAGCAACTATTGCTACACTAAACATTACTTTTTTCATCTTTTTAAATTTAATTGTTATTATTCTATTATTTGTTTTACCTCCCCGCAGGTTAGCATTGTTCTCCCAAAATAGGGATTGATTACTTTTGCTTCTTTACTTAACCAATACGCACCATTGTTGTTATCTGCCATTGGACAATATTGATGGTATACTTTTTCATTTATTCCAAATATTTCGATGGCTTTTGCTAAGTGTGATGATAAATGTTTGAAATGATTTCTTTGAGTTTTTAAATCTGAAATTTCAGAAATTGAAGTCACTGAAGATTTTATGTCACGTTCTAATAACATCCAGAGTTCATGAGCCTTAGTATCTGATAATAATTTCATATCTACTTTGCCTAAATTATTTAGTAAACTTATTGCCCTTTTTGATGTGCTTTTTGAATCTTCTTTTACCAAAGCGTCTTTTAAGCTAACATAAGCGTTGAAAACAA
>NZ_JBSHNS010000293.1:0-1320 GCF_053601635.1 Pontimicrobium sp. MEBiC01747 | reverse complement strand
GTTTGCAGGTAAAACACCATCGGCTCTTCTCCATAATTTTACAGTAAGTTTAGAATATGTATTATCTGCAATTTTTGGAAATTGGTTCGCTATATTAGTATAATCAAAAACCCCTATATCTGGCGTGCTAGCAGCTGAACTGTAAGCATTATGCATTCCTGTTTCATCCTCGTAACTTATAGTTAAGTATAATGAATCTGAATTTGAAGAAGCTGGCCAAAATATCTTATGAGCCATAGTGTCTATTTGAACGTTACTATCAAAAAATGAGGGAATTGCTATTGTGGTGTTGTATGTATTCCCATTAGCCAACACAACTTTTACTGTATAATTGGCATCTCCATTTTGAGGCACAAAATTTTCGACATAATAGGTGTCTCTTGTTAATAATGGGTCTGGTTTACCATAATTACATTGTTGTCCTTGAACACTTACTGTACCATCCAGAAGACGTACTGCTCTATTATTTTTATCTCTAATTTTAACGTACACTTCTTTTTTTGAAGATTCATTATTAGCGCCTGCAATATTATAATCTCGGTTTTCTTTGATAATAATTTCTTGAGTTAACAAGGATACATCTTGAAGCTCTACATCATCAAGCGGTGAACTTGAGCAACTAACTATAATAACCAACCCTAAAATTAGAGTACTATTTTTGATTAACTTTTTCATCTTAAATTATTTTGCTTTACAAAGATTTATAAATATAGTTTGCTTTCCTATCAGGTAGAGTCATTAAAAGTTTCAATTTCTGAAATGTGTACTTAATAATCTTACCGTTATTACGGCTTATAAGACATCTAGACTTCTTTTTTATTTAATACTATTTACAAAACCCTGTTTTCATTGAAGGAATAATCAAACAATTGGTTTCGTCCATTAGCCATTTCATACCAGTCTCTTCCCCTGTACCTGCTTTAATAATATGTTTTTTACCATCATCTGTATAAAATACAATCTCTGGTATATTGGTCGTTTTTTCACTCATTACTCTAATAAACCCATCAAGCCCGTATATAGTGATATCATAAAAATCACCATTTGGTAGAATTTCTAGCATAGTCCCTTCTACTCCGTCCCATCTCCCAACCCAATAATCTGTTGGATAATTGGTCGCTAATTTTACAAATGGATAATCGTTATTTGCCATATTCTTTTTTGAATTGGTACGCAAATTAAAGATTTTGGGGTCTTTTTCAGGAACAACAGCATAACTCACGTAACTAAAATCATCATTAGATAAGGTTGATCCCATCAATTCTAATTGTAATGAATCGTTTTCAAACTTCCAATTTCTACCTACCCAATATTGATTTC